>JACQUA010000185.1 GCA_016210565.1 Chloroflexota bacterium | reverse complement strand
TCCTCAAGGTCTGGCGGGGCGACCATGCTGAGCGACGGTCTTACAAGACCAAGAATGAAACGGTCTACCCCGTCATCCATGGTTTATTTATTTCCTGTATTATAAGATACAAGAATGACGTTTTCATCCTTCATCGTGCTCGCCCGACGCGTGGGCTATCACTTCGAAATCGCCGTTGGCGATGCAGAGCAGCCAGTCGCCGGCGCTCGGTTCCGATGATGGGAACGCGGACATGGCGCGATCCTCGATGATCTGGTTGTGATCGACGATGCACACGCCCCACCCTGGGACGCCGTGCGACGAACTGCAGCTATCGTTTATCCGGTAGGCCATGAATTGCCGGTCGCTGCAGGATATCCGGTAGCTCCTGCTGCGGTGCTTGATCCGCACCGTCTTGTTCAGCATTCCTCGGGAGGCGAAAACGCCGACGAACTGCTGAAGGACCTCCGTTGGTCTTGCTCCTGCGCCGCATTCAGGCGGCAACTTGTCCATTTTCATATTAGCCTCGCTTATGGTTTGCCGGAAGGCTGGCCGGCTTTGTATTACCTTTCATAACTGGCGCCTGACATTAAGAGCTATTTTAATGCTTCAAAGGGAACGGTTGCAAACTGAGGACGCGGTCCGCGTTGACAAATAGTACCATAAGGTGCGATAGCGGCATGGGATGTCGGGGTGGTAGCCGCAGGTCCTTTAGCCTGCGGGGGCGGGGAACAGTGCAGCGACTATACAGGACGTGCATAGAACGGGCTAATCGGGGTGCTATCATGGCGAACAAAGAGTTAGAATACTATCTGGGCTTGCCTTACACCATAACGCTGAAGCGAGGTTCGGGCGGTGGAAAGGAATACTGGTCGGCCAGGGTGCTGGAATTGCCTCACTGTATGACTCATGGCGCTACTCCGGAGGAAGCCGTCAGGGACGTCGAGGACGCCAAGCGGGAGTGGATAGAATCCAATCTTGAGGCAGGTTTGCCTATCCCTGAACCGGCCAAGTTCACCGGCCAGTATCATCTCAGGATGCCACCCTCACTGCATGAGGCGCTGGTGCGGAAATCCGAAAGTGAGGATGTTAGCCTGAACCAGTTCATGATTGCGGCGCTGGCGCGGGCTGTCGGCTATCCGAAGCAGCAACCAAAGAGACGGAAGACGGCTTCCAGGAACTGAGTCTCCCGGTCCTCTGTCGCCTCACCATCGGACAAACGGTGGAGTGGCTGCCATTTCAAGCTTGTGAGTCTCGCTAGCCCTTCAGCTTCGTCTTCGCGTATTCGACAAGTTCTCTTTTCGAGGTCGTCTTTGAAGGTAATTTGAAGGCATAGAGATATAGCGCGATGTAGCCTGGCAAGAAGGTGGCATACGGAACAACCACATACTGGTCGGAACGCTCGCTGGACAGATACAGGTAGCCAATCACATTGGTATCTACGACAATCATCGCCTGCCCAGCGTTTTCAACTCGGTGAACTTCTCATCCGTAAACAACTGTCCCCTGGTCTTCGCCCGAACCGTACGAGCTCTGACAAGAAGATCATTGACGTTCTTGTGCTTTGGACTCTGTACTGCTCGCTGAATGCAGACGACGATCTCGCTGTTGATGCTGCGCCGATTCTCTGCGGCGCTTTGTTTCAAGCGCTCGTATAGGTCGTTGGGGATATTCTTAACAGTAGTTGCAGGCATCTTTGAACCCTCTCGCTGGTTTCCTTATGGTTCCATCATGCAACCAGCGGGGTGAACTTGTCAACTGGTAACTGGTACGCGCCGGGGGCTGGCTGGCGAGGAATTCTTCGACGTCGGCTCTTATCTGCTGCATGGACGGAACGGGCATGTCATGGACCTCCTTCGACAGGGGGGCAGGTCACTCGTGCTTGATCAAGGCTGCGCCGGTCGGCGTGAGGAGGGGAACGGTCACGGTTGTTTCTCCAGCCACCTCAAGGCGCTGCATATTCCCGGGAAGGCCTGTTCGACGTACTTGATGGAGGAGTGCTTGATCAGGCGTGACTCGTCGGTACGACGGTCCTTCAGGAATTTCCGCACGGCCTCATGATTTGGTTCCACTTGAGCGTGCAGCTTGAGCTCAATCAGTCGGGCCATTTCCTCTTCGGCTCCTCCCTTTGCTGTGAACCCTCGTATGGCGATGCACAGCTCAAAGGCGTTCGCTTCCAGCGAGCCGTTGATCAGGAAGGCGACATCTGGCGTCAACTCTGTCGATTTGAAAACACTGGCATGCAACTGCTTCGTCAGAAAGGCGGCGACCTCGGCTTCTTTCCGCACCCGTCTTGTCGAACTGCTGAAGTGCTCGCGATCGACTATGAACAGGAATCTTCGCAGGTTTGGGTACTTGGGGATGGCCACCCGGAGTATGGCCAGGGCGTTCAAACCGGTCGTCTTTTGAGGCGCCAACGCTATGGGGAATAACAGCTGACGCTCTTCGCCATCGAACTTGTTTGAAATCGCTTCCAGGTGTCTTATTTCAGCTTGCCCATCCCCGGTAAACACGAAGGCGTGTGGCCGCTGGTCTCCAAGCTCTCTGGTGAGCTTCATGCTACCAGGTCAACCAGTAACCTTGGATCGGTACCTGTTCCTACGAGGTCGGAAAGATCATCCATGGTCAGAGTCTTGTGGAAAAGCACATCCTCGGGTGTCTTTTTCAATTGAATAACCTGGGCCCTTTTTGGTTTCAGTTGGGACATCTCGAATAGAGTATCCATGCTGTGCGTGGATAGGACAATCTGCCAGTCCTTTCCAGCCAGCCAACCCAGCAGGGTGCGGAGAAGGCTGGGGTGGGCGAAAGCCTCAAAGTCGTCCCACAGGACGAGCGCCGGTCGGCACAGCTCGAGGAACAGGCAGATGCACAATGCTTTCTCAACTCCATCACCCAGGTCTCGAACGTCGATGTAAAAGGGCTCCCCCGAGATCTCCTTTCGCACCTTCAAGGACGAGTCGTCACGGAGCATCTCGGTGAATTTTTCATTTATCGTCGGGTTTATTATGTCCCTGGCAATGGCGATGTGGGCCTTGCTCTTAACGATGCGGGCCCACTGTGTGGAGAGAACGGAGCGTACGCTTCCCAGGAAATCCGATTCGTTAGGTATGAAAACCGACCAATTATGTGCTTCCTGAGCGGTTACCGGGAAATATTTTGGAATGTCTCCCGTGGCGATTTCCTTTTCACCCACGGCAGCTTTCGCATTCCCGTGCTCATCGAGGGTTACCACGTATCTGGTCTTGTCTAATTGAAAGTCCAACGAGGCCGCGCCGGAATACTTGTATACGACGGATTTCGTCCCGCCGGTGAGATGGTGGAGGAGAGCCTTCTTGGTGCTACCGCTGGCGACGCTGAGGCCCATGGGGGCGGGGAGCTCGGGGTGGGGCAGAACCGAGAGGGCCTGCAGAATCGCTGATTTTCCGCTATTGTTCCTGCCCACCAGAACATTGAACTTCGCCAGGCTCAGCGGCTCGGCACATTCCCTGATTCCCCGGAACTCCTTCAGGTCTAGCTTGGATACATGGTTCATATTGTTGCGTTCCAGGTTTTTGGGTTCCACGGGGTGAACTCGCCTGCCGGGGTCTCGCTTCCTTCGATGATGCTCTTCAACGTTCCCAACGGGAGTTCCTCGCCCTTATGAAACGGCAGGATAACCTGGCTTCCCCAATTGGGATGCCGCATCTTTGATGACTGCCTCGCTGCGAGACGAGGGAGAAGCCGTGACGTTGAAGTATCCGGGTGACCTCTGCGGGGGTCAACCTGGGCAACCTCTCCCCATCAGACGGGGATTTCCACCTCGTAGACCTTCTCGTCCGGTTTGAGTTTCAGCGGCCCCGGCTCCAGGTAAAGGGCGATGGCCTCCTGTGCGTTCTGCAATGCTTTTTCCTCCGTGTCCCCGGCGCTGCAGCAACCGGGAAGCTCGGGACAGTACGCGGCATAGCTCGGGGTTTCCGGATGGTATTCAGTTACTATTCGGAATTTCATTTTCCCACGCAGGCCACAAGTATATTGCTGTAGACCATATCCTGTCTACCGGGGTCCGGCGCGAAACGCGGTGGTTTCTCGGCCCGGCTGCCTGCAAAAAAAGACACACCCACATGCCACTGCCACGCGGCTCACAGGGCGCCGCCTTTTTTGCCGTTCTTTGCCGGCGGAAGGGCTTGTCTTATTACGGCTAGGAACGTCCTGGCTTGCTCGACCAGGCCCTCCGCTTCCTCCCATTCGATCTCGGCCTCGGCCTCATAATCACCCTTCTGTCTCAGGTCAAAAGCTCTGTGGAGATTCCGGCCGAGGTCTTTTGGCACTATTCCTTTCTCGGCAATCTCTTTGCCGAAGAGGCTTATGGTTCCGGCATGGCTCTTGGCTGTCAGTTTCTTCGAGCGGAGAATCGCCTGATCCGCATAGAACATCGCGTAATATGCCCTGGAAACGGCGTCGGCCAGGAGCCCCTTTTCTAACAGAGTTCGGGCGGCAAGAAGGGCTTTATCCGCTCGCTCTAATGACGCTTCCTCGAATCCTCGCCCACGTTCCATTATCGTAAAGGACCTGGCCTTCCTGGATGAGATTTTCCAGGAACGGGGAGCTATGCCCGAGATAGCGTTCAAGCTCCTGGGGAGCAGCCAGAAAGAGGCTCGTGAACGTACCGTTCCTGAGGTCAATATCGTATCTCAGGTCAGAAGCTCTTTCCCCGAGCTTCTTGTCCTTCAGGACCAAGAGCACATCTATGTCGCTCTCGGCGCGGAAATCACCCCTGGCAAAAGAGCCGTACAGCACCACCGACTCAAGGCTATCCCCGAGCTCGTTTTTCAGGCTTTCTGTAAGTTCTGCCAAAGTCTTCCTGAAATTCTTAGCCAGGTCTAAGGGCATCGCGCGAGCTCCGGAGCTAACCTACCACTGGACAAACATCGGCATCACAACATGAATATAGGCGTCGGAGTCCACGGGCTTGATGACGCCGGGGGAGGAGCCGGTGGTGGTCTCCAGGGCTACCTGGGGCGAGGGGAGGACGCTGAGGACATCCTGGAGGAACTTGCTGTTGAAGGCAATCTTGGTGGCTTCGCCGCTCACCACGCCGTCCAGCTCGCCCTGGTTGTCGCCGAGCTCTTCGGCCCGGGCGGACACCACGATCTTGCCGGGGGTCAATTCGGGTCCCGGCGTGATCTGGAGGCGCACGATGCCGCTGCCGTCGCGGGCGAAAATAGACGCGGTCTTGACGGCCCCCAGAAACTCGGCTCTATCAATAGTCGTTCTGGTAGTAAACCCCTTGGGTATGAGCTGGTCGTAGTTGGGGAAGGCGCCCTGGATAAGCTGGGAAACGAGACGGATGCTCTGTAGCTGGAAGAGGGCCTGGTTCTTCTCCGTGTTGATGGTAATGCTGACAGGCTCTTCCTGGCCGGCAAGGAGCCGGTGGAGCTCGTTGAGGGTGCGGGCGGGAATGATGACGGAGGTCTTCGTCGCCACCGGCTGGTCCAGCTTGCACTTATAGACGGCCAGGCGGAAGCCATCGGCGGCGGCCAGGGTAATGGTGTCTCCGTCCAGCTCGGTGTTGATGCCGGTCAGCACCGGCCGGGTATCTTCCTGGGCGGCAGAGAAGACCACGTGGCTGATGGCCTTGGCCAACTCTCCGGCGGCAATGGTGGCCTGGATGCCATCCGCTACCTCCGGAATCGGCGGAAAGTCGTCGGCGTCCTGACCGCTGATCCGGGCTTCGGAGCGCCCGCATTTTGTCTGGAGCGACCGGGTGGCAGGAGGCAGAACGAGCTCCATCTTGTCGGGCTTGAGGGAGTTGACGTATTCGGTGAAGAGCTTGGCAGGGACGGCCAGGGCGCCCTCTTCTTCCACCATGGCGCCGATCCAGTGGACGATGGCGATCTCGAGATTGGTGGCGGTGAGCTTGAGACGGCTCTGGTCGGTGGCCAGCAGGATATTATTGGTGATGGGCAAAGTGGTCCTGGTGGCGACCGCCCTGCCGACGATGCCGAGACCGTGACTTAGATTTTCCTGGAGACAGGATAGCTTCATGGTTCCACCCCCGTGATTAAGAATCGGGACAGATATGCCTTCCGGCTATTATTCTCGGAGTTGTTGTAGTATACAACAAGGGCGGGGGGGAGGCAAGGGGGAAAGGGATGCGAAGATTCAAAGATTCGAAGATTCCCCGCCGCACCGATGCGAAGATGCGAGGATTCAAAGATTCGAAGATTCGCCTCGCCGCAGCCCGCGGGCCGGGCGTTCACCGCAGAGGCGCAGAGGACACAGAGAGGGGGTACCGTAGCGACCCCGACAAGTCGGGGTCGTTTCCTGGTCGAGGGCCTGGGATTGGGCGCATGCAACGCACCCAATCGGAAGCCGAAGGCCGATAGCCGGGGGCACGCGGCAGCGTGCCGCTACGGGCGGGATCCCTTAGTCCCCCTTTGAAAAAGGGGGAGAACGGGCGCGTCGCGACGCGCCCCTACTTCATCAGGGGCGCGAAGATGTCGCGGGACATCGGCATGAGTTTGGGCTCGGTCAGCACGAAGTCTTCGTCCAGCCAGAGGATCTTTTCCCCTTCGGGCGGAATCACGGAGGGGTCGACGCCGGTGTTGGCAACGTCCGACCGGCGGGCGGGGTGGCCGTAGCCTTTGACGAAGACACTCTGGCCTTCTTTCGTGAGGAGCCAGTTGATGAAGACTGCCGTGGCGTTGGGATGGGCGACCTTCCGGGGGACGGCGACTGTGGCGGCGCCGGCCAGGACCATGCCTCCCTCTTTGACCTTGGCCCACTCGATGGGGGCCTGGGCTTTCTGGAAGTCGGCCACCACCTGCGATGACGCGCCCAGCCCCAGGGCGTACTTCTTCTTGGCCACCGATTCCACGTGGAGGCGGGCGTCGCGGGTGATGACAACGTCCTGCAGCGCCAGTTGCTGGAGGAATTTCTTTGTCTCGTCGGCGCCCACTACGCGGTTCATGAAGCCCACCCAGGTGGATCCCGAGCCGCCGATGGTCGGGTCGTACAAGGTGATCTTGCCCTTGAACTCGGGCCGGAGCAGGTCGTAGTAGGACTGGATGTCCTTCGGTGACACCATCTCCGTGTTGATCAACAGGAACGATCGGTAAGAGGCCACCAGAGGAAGGGCCGTCTGGTCTTTGTCCAGGTAGGGCACGCGGCCTTCTTTCCAGACCTTCGGGTCAGTCACTTCGGGCAGGACCAGCAACGGCGGGATGGAGGCCAGGACGCCCCTGGGTTTGATCACCGTGACGGTGGTGGTCTGCCCGGCCAGGAGGATATCCGCGAGGTGAACGTTGGCCTGGTCTTCAGAAAGAAACCGCTGGGCCACTTCGGGGGCCTTGCCGGAGACGACGTCCAGCTCGATGCCGAACTCCTTCTGAAGGGCCTGGGCCAGCTCGGTGCGGAGGTCGGGGCCGACCTCGCCGTACATCATGACCTTGCCTTCTTTCCGGGCGGCGGCCACGAGCTGGTCCCATTTCTGCTGCCAGCCGGCCTGGCCCGGGGCGGCCGCCGGTGCCGGCGCCTGTGGCGCGGCTGCTGGCGGGGGCGCCGCCGGGGCGCAGGCCAGCGCCAGTGGCAATACCAGGGCGGTTAACATTGCCAGATAAACAATCCTCGACATTTGTTCCTCCTCAATGACGAATGACGAAACTCGAATGACGAATCAATGACGAATGACGAAGTCCGAATGACGAATGACCAAACGAATGACGAATGACGAAATTAGAATTACGAATCAATGACGAATGACGAAGTCAGAATGACGAGCCAATGACGAATGACGAAGCCCGAATGGCTGGCTAGCCACAGGCGTCCCGCCTGTGGCACCGGGGCGGCTACTGGCTACTGCCACCCCCGTGCGCCAGGACCCCTCTGCGCTTAACCCACCCTACCTTTTCTACTCACTACTCACTACTCACTACTTCCTCTTCCGGTACTCCCTGACCGCGGCATGCAGGGCGTCGGCGGCCAGCACGGAGCAATGAATCTTCGACTGCGGCAGTCCGCCCAGCGCCTTCGCTATGTCCATGTTGGTCAGCGTCATGGCCTCGTCAAGGGTCTTGCCTTTAACCATCTCGGTCATCATGCTGCTGGCGGCGATGGCCGCGCTACAGCCGAAGGTCTGGAATCTGGCCTCGGCGATCCGGCCCTGGTCCACTTTGACATAGATAGTCATATAATCGCCGCACACCGGGTTACCTACCGAGCCTTCGGCGTCGGCATTTTCGATGACGCCCACGTTGCGGGGGTGGGTGAAATGATCGGTAACAATCTCATTATACATGAAGGCCCCTTTCTTTGCCCGCGCTCTGGGCCAGGGGAGACATCGACCGCAGGCGCTCCACAATGGCGGGCAGGACCTGGAGGACCTGGTCGACGTCCTGCTCCGTATTGTCCCGGCCGAAGGTGAAGCGGATGCTGCCGTGAGCCACCTCCGCCGGGACGGTCATGGCCAGCAGAACGTGGGACGGTTCCAGGGAGGCCGAGGTGCAGGCGCTGCCGCTGGAAGCGGCGATGCCGGCAAAGTCCAGGCTCAGCAGGATGGACTCGCCCTCGATGAACTCAAAGCAGAAGCTGGCGTTGTTGGGCAGCCGCTGCGAGGGATGGCCGGTCAGGTACACCCGGTCTATGGAAGATATGATGCCTTTGATGAGTTTGTCGCGGAGGGCCTGGCAGTGGTCGTTGTAAGACTCGCGGGCTTCCGCGGCCAGCTTGAGAGAGACGGCGGCGCCGACCACTCCGGGAACATTCTCCGTTCCGGCGCGGCGTCCCCTTTCCTGTCCGCCGCCGTGCTGCCAGGAGACAAAGGGCGCGGTGCGCCGGACGTACAGGACTCCCGCGCCTTTGGGTCCGTAGAACTTATGAGATGAAAGGCTCAACAGGTCGACGCCGAGTTTGTCCACATTGATGTCCAAAGAGCCGGCGGCCTGGACGGCATCGGTGTGAAAGAGCACCGTCCGCCCCTTTGTCCGGGGGTGGTTTTTGATGAGGCGGGAGATTTCGGCGATGGGCTGGATGGTGCCCACCTCGTTATTGGCGGTCATGATGGTGACCAGGACCGTGCGGTCGTTGATGGCCTTTTCCAGCTCGTCGAGGCGCACCACGCCATACTGGTCGACGGGGACCATGGTGAGCTGGAAGCCCAGCTTCTCGAGAAACTTGCAGCTTTCCGAGACGGCGTGATGCTCGATGGGGGTGGTAATGACATGATTGCCTTTTTCCCTCAGGGCCATGGCGCCGCCCTTGATGGCGGCGTTATCCGATTCCGTGCCCCCGCTGGTGAAGATGACCTCGCGCGGCGTGCAGCCGAGGACATCGGCCACGGTGTTGCGGGCGGCGTCCACCGCCTTGCGCGACTCCTGGGCCATGGAGTAGACGCTGGAAGGATTGCCAAACTTCTCGGTGAAGTAGGGGAGCATGGCCTCCACCACCCGGGGGTCGGTGGGGGTGGTGGCCGCATGGTCGAGGTAGATGAGCTTCTTCATGGTGCTCCTTGAAAAGAGTAGTCAGTAGCGAGTAGTGAGTAGTGAGTATGTCACCCTGAGCCGGAGCCCTGAGCGAAGCGAAGGGCAGGCGAAGGGTCTTTTGTCTCGCGCCCCGCGCCAAAGGATTCTTCGACTATCCTCGCTGCGCTGGCTTGGCTCAGAATGACGGGTGACTCTTGAATCCCTTCCCCGGGTTTGATGATATCGGCCAGGGTCATCGAATCGAGCACCTGGACCAGGGAGTCGCGCACGCGGCGCCACACCGCCTGGGAGGGACACGACCTTTCCCGGGAACACGGTTTTTCCCCGCCGGTTTCCGAAACGCAGTCGATAGGCGCCACGGGGCCTTCCAGCGCCCGCAGCACGCTGCCCACGGTCACACTGGCGGGACTGGCCATCAGCCGGTAGCCTCCTCTGACGCCTTTGGTCCCCTCGACCAGGCCGGCAGCCCGGAGCTGCGCCATGAGGTGCTCCAGGTAGCCCAATGACAGGCTCTCTGCCCGGGCGATGTCGGTCAGGGGCAACGGTCCCTGGCCGTGTTTCGCGGCGAGGTCGACCATGACCCTGAGACCGTAATGAGACCGGGTGGAGAATCTGATCATGTCAAAACCTACTTGTTTAGTAGGATTTTACAGGACGATGGCGGGATTGTCAAGACGGCGAAAGGCGGATGTAACCATCTCCGCCTTTGGAAAAGGGGAGCAAGGGGGATTTGAAAGCTCTGGTACCTGCCGGGTAAATCCCCCTTAGTCCCCCTTTTCCAAAGGGGGAGAAACGATTGGGGAGGTGCCAAATGTCACGATTTTTTAATCATTCACAGCCCGATTTTATGATTTGTATACAGCGCCTTTGGTAGTATGACCTCGGAGAAAGGGGATACGAATGCCTCCGTACGAAGTGAACAGGAAGGTTATGGCGTTTCAACTGGCTTGCGCCGACACTGGCGACAAGACCTGTCCCTTCGTCGTCAGGGCCGAGACGATGGAGGAAGCCCTGAAACTCGCCGGCGAACACGTCAAGGCGACCCACAAGGTCATCGTGACCCCTCAGATGGCCGAGCAGATGCGACGGGCCATGAAGAGAGTCTAGAGTCCGGAGTCGAGAGTCGAGAGCAAAGGTAGGGTGGGTTAAGCGCCCCGATGCCGCATCGGGGCGCGAACCCACCGTTTCTCTCAGTTGCCATCACTGCCTCTGGGGTTCTGCCCTGGCTGTGGTGGGTTCGCGCAGCGTCCCCGTATCCCCCAACCCCTCTGTTTAACCCACCCTACATCCGCTGGTGGGTTCGCACAGCCACCCAGCTTCCCCGTCGCCCCGCTGTGCTTAACCCACCCTACACTGCTACAACTGCCCCCCACCCGCAGGCTAAAGACCTGCGGCTACGCGCCCCCCCCAATCAATCTGCGTTTCTTGACAAAGGGTTATTTGTCTTGTTAGACTTAGGTTCAGGCACACACACTTGTACTTGCGAAAGGAAATCAATGAAGGTCACCGTCGGTGTTATCAAAGCGGATATCGGTGGGTATGTCGGGCACTCCAGTTCTCACCCTCGCCTCCTGGAAAAGGCCAATGAAAACCTCGAAAAGGCCAAGAAGAGCGGACTTCTAATCGATTATCACGTGACGCGCTGCGGCGATGATCTCGAGCTAATCATGACGCACAGGCACGGCCCGGAAAACGCGCGCGTCCATAAGATGGCCTGGGATACTTTCGTCGACGGAACCAAGATCGCTAAGGAACTCAAGTTGCACGGCGCCGGCCAGGACATGCTGAGCACTGCCTTTTCCGGGAACGTCAAAGGAATGGGGCCGGGGGTGGCGGAGATGGAGTTCGAGGAGAGGGAAGCGGAGACGGTACTGATCTTCATGGCCGACAAGACATCATCCGGAGCATGGAACTTGCCTCTGTACAAAATGTTCGCTGACCCGTTCAACACCATCGGCCTGGTTATCGCCTCCAACATGCACAACGGCTTCACTTTTGAAGTCCACGATGTCAAGGAACACAAAAAGGTCAACTTCAATTGCCCCGAAGAAATCTACGACATGCTGGTGTTGATTGGTGCGCCGTCCCGTTATGCGGTCAAGGCGGTCTATCACCGGGACAGCGGCGACATAGCCGCCGTGTCTTCCACGCAGAAGCTGTCTCTGATGGCCGGCCGCTATGTGGGCAAGGACGACCCCGTCTGCATCGTCCGGTCTCAGGGCTATTTCCCCGCCGTCGGGGAAATCCTGGAGCCCTTCGCCTTCCCGCAGCTCGTTGAAGGATGGATGAGGGGGTCCCACCATGGCCCGTTGATGCCGGTGGCGGTCTGCCAGAGCAATCCTTCGCGGTTTGACGGCCCCCCCAGGGTTACCTGCGCCGGTTTCCAGCTTGCCGAGGGCATGCTCGTAGGTCCGAGGGACATGTTTGATGACCCGGCCTTTGACGATGCCCGCAGCCTGGCCAACAAGGCCGGTGAGTATATGCGCCGCCACGGGCCTTTCGAACCCCACCGCCTGCCGCTGGAAGAGATGGAATACACCACCATGCCCATGGTCATGAAGAAGCTGGCCGGGCGCATGCAGGAGCTTTAGACCATCGCCGGACTACCCGGACTGCTTGTGGGGACCGAGAATCCCGCCAAGGCCGGGGAACTGATACAGTTGTTGCAAGAAGTACCCTTTGAGATAGTGATGCCGCGCGAGGTGGGGATAGGCCTGAATGTTGAGGAGACCGGCCAGACCCAGGAGGAGAACGCTCGGCTAAAGGCCATGGCCTATCACCGTGCTTCCGGTCTGGTCACCCTGGCCGATGATTCCGGCCTGGAAGTGGATGCCCTCTTCGGCGCCCCCGGCGTCCGGTCCAAACGCTTTGCCGGCGAACATGCCTCGGACGGGGAAAGAATCGCCTTTCTCCTGGAAAAGCTGAAGGACGTGGCGTGGGAGAAGCGAACGGCGCGTTTTCGCTGCGTCATGGCCATCGCCGATCTGAAGGGAAGAGTCTATCTTTGCGAGGGTGAATGCCCGGGACTTATCGCCTTCGAGCCGCGGGGCACCGGGGGTTTTGGCTACGACCCGGTCTTTTACTTGCCGGAATGCGGCAAGACCATGGCCGAACTGTCCCCGGAGGAGAAGAACCGGATCAGCCACAGGGCGAGGGCGGCGGAGAAGGCCCGGGGCGTTTTGAAGGAAATCGCCGCAGGAATTGCAAATTAATGACGAAGTCCGAATGACGAATGACCAAACAAATTCAAACATCAAAAATCAAGGTGAAGAATGGCAAACCAGGACTTGAGAATGAGGAGTCAATGAGCAGTCATTGCGAGCGCAGCGAAGCAATCCCCTGGTTGGCCCGCCCGGGAGATTGCTTCGCTCGCAATGACAGCTTTTTTGACTTTTGACTTTTGAACTTGTTCGTCGTCCGAGTTTTCCCCGTTGAGGACCAATGACAGGCTTATCCGACTCCTTCAACCGCCCCATCGACTATTTGCGGCTTTCGATCACCGACCGTTGCAACCTGAGGTGCGTCTACTGCATGCCGGCCGAAGGGATCGAGCTGAGCGACCGGGAGGACGTCCTGTCATTCGACGAAATAATTCGGCTGGTGGCCGCCGCCGCTTCCATGGGCATCACCAAGGTACGCATTACCGGCGGGGAGCCGCTGGTACGGACCGGAGTGGTGGACCTGGTGGGGATGCTGGCGACCATCGAAGGAATTGATGACCTCTGTCTTACCACCAACGGCCTTCTGCTGGGGCAGTATGCCCGGGAGTTGAAGGCCGCCGGACTGCGGCGGGTGAATGTGAGTCTGGACTCCTTGAGACCCGAGAGGTTTGAGGCCATCACCCGCTGGGGTAAGCTGGACCGGGTGCTGGAAGGCATCAACCTGGCCCATGAGGTCGGCCTCGTGCCGGTAAAGATCAATGTCGTGGTGCTGCGGGGGATCAATGACGATGAGATAGTGGATTTTGGCCGCAAGACCCTGGAAGATGACTGGAACGTGCGGTTTATCGAGCTGATGCCCTTTGGCGAGCAACAGGTGGGCCAGGACAGGCTGGTGACGGTATCCGAGATCAGGGAACGTCTGTCGCCGCTGGGTCCCCTGGAAGCGTGTTCCCCGGTGGCAGGGGGAGGTCCGGCGCGGTATTACCGTTTTCCCGGCGCCCGGGGCACGGTGGGATTTATCAGCCCGGTCACCGAGCACTTCTGTTTTTCCTGCAACCGGCTGCGGCTGACGGCTACGGGCATGCTGCGGCCCTGTTTGCTTCAGGAGCAGGAAGTAAACCTGAGGGAACCCCTGAGGGCGGGGGCATCGAGGGAAGAGCTGGCCGAGATGTTCAAGAACGCCGCCCTGTGCAAGCCGGAGGGACATAAGCTGGACCAGGGACTCGTTCCCAGGAAAAGGTCCATGACCGAAGTGGGCGGCTAACATGGCAAAACTCACGCACCTCGACGAAGCCGGACGCGCCAGGATGGTGGACGTGACGGAGAAGAAAGTCACCGAGCGGGAGGCTGTCGCCAGGGGCGTGGTGAGAATGAAGCCGGCCACCTTGAGATTGATTCAAGAAGACGGCATCGCTAAGGGAGATGTGCTGGGTGTGGCGCGGCTGGCCGGCGTCATGGCGGCGAAGCAGACGCCGCACCTGATACCTCTTTGTCATCCTCTCCTTATCACCGAAGTCAAGGTAGATTTCAGAGTCCTGCCGGAAGAGAGCAGTATCGAGATTACCGGTGGTGTCCGCTGCGCCGGGCAGACGGGGGTGGAGATGGAAGCGCTCACGGCGGTAGCCGTGAGCGCGCTTACCATCTACGATATGTGCAAAGCCGTGGACCGGGGGATGACCCTGGACAACATCCGGCTCCTCAGGAAAAGCGGCGGCAAAAGCGGAACCATCGTCCTGGAAGGGCCTTAGAGTGGCCCGCAGGGCAGGAGGCCTCCGTTTCGGCACCGCCGGAATCCCCTTGAGTACCAGGAAGTCTTCGTATGTGGCGGGGGTCGAGAGGATCAGGGAGCTCGGCCTGGGCTGCCTGGAACTCGAGTTCGTCTACGGGGTCCGGGTCAACAGGGTCGCGGCCGGCACCATCAAAGACGCCGCTCTGCGCCACGACATCAAGCTATCCGCCCATGCCCCCTACTGGATCAACCTCAACAGTCGCGATCCTGAAAAGGTAGTCGCCAGCCGCCAGCGCATAGTCCAGTCGGCTCAAATCGGCGCCCTGTGCGGCGCCCGCAGCGTCGTTTTCCACCCCGCCTTCTATATGGCCGATCCGCCCGAGAAGGTCTTCCAGA
Source organism: Chloroflexota bacterium (assembly GCA_016210565.1). Classification (GTDB taxonomy): domain Bacteria; phylum Chloroflexota; class Dehalococcoidia; order JACQUA01; family JACQUA01; genus JACQUA01. The sequence continues at coordinate 2,751 of JACQUA010000185.1, read as the reverse complement.
CGGTGAAAGACAACCTCGTCGAGACCGTGGGGGAACTGGGGCAGGGGACCCTCGAGGTGGTCCTGCGGCCGGAGCTGAGCGGCAAGGCCGCCGCCTTCGGCAGTCTGGACGAGATCGTCGAGCTGAGCACCCAGGTGGCCCGCGTGGCCCCGTGCATTGATTTCGCCCATTGCCACGCCCGGGCGGGAAACTTCAACTCCTACAACGAGTTCACCGGCGTTCTCAAGAAGGTCTCCAGGAGGCTTGGTCCTCAATCCCTGGAAGAAGTCCACGTTCACATCTCGGGCATTGCCTACGGCAGGGCGGGAGAGATCAAACACATCAATCTGAAGGAAAGCGACCTGAACTACCAGGAGCTTCTGCACGCCCTGGTCGACCAGCACTGCTCCGGCCTGGTCATCTGCGAAAGTCCCAACCTGGAAGAAGATGCGCTGCTGTTGCAGGAAACGTACCACAAGTTTTAGGGGAGAGTAGCCAGTAGCTCCACACCGCCCCCCGGAATGCAGCGGTTGCCAGTCGGGGCAGGGTTGGTGGTGAACCTTCCTCGGAAAATAGCTTTTGTCGAACGCCGCGATGACAGGCCGGGCAAGGCTGAGGCCCACCGGGTGGCGCAGGCCTCCGTGCCTGCGCGCTGCGGAGTTGCGCCAACGCTGAAAAGCAACCGTCTGACGGCTAGCAAAATTCCGCGAAAAGGTTCTTCGCTTGGCTCAGAATGACAGGGCACGAGGCAGCGTGCCGCTACTCGCTACTGGCTACTCGCTTCCGGTGGGGTGGTGGGCGGGGGGAGAAACACCTCCCACTTGCACCAGAACTCCGCCGGATGTTCATCCGGCGGGCAGGCGATGCAGCGGTATTTCAACCCGGGGTCAATCGCTTCTATGATACGTGTGAAGACGGCCTCGCCGGTCGGCTTACAGGGGAACTCGCCGATTCCCTGTCTGACCCTCGATTCCTGGGGCAGGCAGTGCGTGCAGACCAGGACGGCGCTCGTCGGCGTTACCTTTTCGTAGTCGAAATAGTAGGCCAGCGACCATGACATATATTCCAGCGTTTTCAACACGCCCGGGATACCTGTTTCCCTGATATCCAGCGTCTCCTTGATTCGTCGCGCCTCGATCTCGGCCTGCCGCCACCACATCTTCACGTCCAGTTCCACCGCGGCGTCCAGGCCGAATTTCTCTTCAACCCCGCGGAACCATAGCCCATCCACCGTGAGCCAGTTTTTTGCCAGCATGCGGACAATCTTGATCAATTCCTGTTTGGACAGGTTTTCCAGGTCTGCTCCGGACAATTTCTTTGCTCCTTTGGTTTTACCAGGCTTGGGGGGCACGCGGCAGCGTGCCGCTACGGTTTTGGCGAGCTCGTAGGGTGGGTGAAGCGAGCCGACACTCCATGTCCAGGTTGGCCAGTCGTCCGTCGATAAGACGGACTGGCCGGAATGGCTCCTGGTCGCGGCACTTCCACCGGGGGATGTGGTGGGTTTCGCGCGCCAGACCGGCGGGACGAGGCAGAGCCGGCATGCGGCGGTGCGGGCACGCGGCAGCGTGCCGCTACGGGTTGCGCCAGTTTCGCCGGATGGCCAGGGCGTCGTAGTCGAAAGAGGCCGCGGGTGGCAGGACTTTCGACGGCGCCGCGTCCGGGGCCTCCCCCTTGACGGCCTTGATGACCGCCAGGGCCCGGTCCACGTTCTCCTGATTGCCCTCGACGGCCAGCACCACCGCCCCTTCCGAGCGACCGACCCCTCCGGCGGCCACCTGGGCGGCCGATACGCCGGCCAGGATTTCCAGGGCCTGGATCTCGGTCACGACCCTGGCGTTTACCAGGGGGAAGAGGCCGCAGGGAAGCCCCGTGGCGTATTTGAAGCGGTGGATGCCGCACTGCGGCAGGGCCTCGGGGACGGAGGGGACCAGCTTCTCCAGGCCGATGGGGGCGATGAAGTGGGCGCCCCTGGCGACCACGATGGGGACTGACTCGCCCACGGTGCCCGCGGTCTCGCTGGCCACCAGTACGGCGGCGTTGCCTTCCCTGTCCACCGCGCTGCCGCCTTTAATGAAAACATCTTCGGCGGTGAAGGTCTTGAGCGCCTGGGCCGGGAGGATATCCGCTGGCTTGCCTTTCCGAACAACGTAGGGCTTGAGCCGGTCGGGGGAGGTGTTGCAGGTGAGTTCGCCTCCGGCCACGCAGCCCACCGTGTACTGCGCCTTCAGAGGTATTCTGACACCCAGGATTTCTTCGGCGACGTAAGCAGTGGTTACGCCGCGGGAGATGATGACGATGCCTTTTTCCAGGGCCTTCTTGACTTCAGGCAGTGCGCCGATAGCTTTGGCGATGAGCCTTTTGCCTTCGGAGACGTTCAGTACCACCAGGGCTGCGACGGCATTTCCGGCGCGGGCCCCCGGCTTGAATTGCTGCGTGGGATAGAACATCGCCCCTCCTTTGGATTGAAATAATGTGCTATTATAGCAGACAGCAGCAAGTAGTCAGTAGCCAGTGGCGGCACGCGGCCGCGTGCCGGAAAGCAGATTGCAGATTGCAGGTTCAAGATTCAGTCAACCATGCGCCCAGGGGCGCGCTATGAACGATGAAAATGGCTGCGCCATCTGTCATTCTGAGCGAAGCGCGCGCAGTCCCGATAGAATCGGGATAGTCGAAGAATCCTTCGGCTGCTCAGGACAAGTTCTTTCGGGGTGGCGCGCGATGCGAAAGACCCTTCGACTGCTCCTTCGCTTCGCTCAGGACTCCGGCTCAGGG
>JACQUA010000184.1 GCA_016210565.1 Chloroflexota bacterium | reverse complement strand
GGTGTCGTAGGAAGTGAAAGGAATATCGTCGGGGGTGCGGGGGATGCCGTCGGGTCCGGGGAGTCCGGAGAAATCGATTGTCACCGGGACGTACCGCAACAGCGCGGGGGTGGGTGTGGGCGAGGTGATGCTGTTCCTTCCGGCAAGCTGGGTTGGCGTTGTGCCGCCGATGCCGGGAACGACATCGGCGTTGGACAGGACGCGGGACGCGAGGACGTTGCCGGCGGCGTCCTTCAGGGTTATGGGAGCGCCGGTGCCGGAGACGTTGATGAAGGCGAGGAGGTCGAAGGAGATTTCTGTTTGAGGATGGGTGAAGTGGATGTTAGTCGGCGCGATGCCGCCGGTAGCGCCGGTGGCTTCGTCGGTGATGATGATATCCTCCAGAAGGAGGTTGCTGCCGCTGGTGTTGGGTGAGCCGTCGGGGTTCCACCCGCCGCCGATGGCGCCGACGCCGGCGGCGCCGGAGAAGCGGACGCCGACAGACGAATACTCGTCATCGATTATCCTGGCGCCGCCGGGGCCGGTGGAGAGGGTGTCGTAGGAAGTGAAAGGAATATCGTCGGGGGTGCGGGGGATGCCGTCGGGTCCGGGGAGTCCGGAGAAATCGATGGTCACCGGGACGTACCGCAACAGCGCGGGGGTGGGTGTGGGCGAAGGTGAAGGGGATGGCGACGGTGAAGGGGACGGACTGGGCGATGGTGATGGGCTGGGCGACGGAGATGGCGAAGGTGCGGGCGAAGGACTAGGGGATGGGCTAGGCGTCGGAGCCGGGTTGACATGGGTAGTTGTCGTGGCCGTGTTATTGGCTGGATTGGGATCTGCCTGGTCCCCCGCAACCGTGGCCGTGTTGGTGAGGTCTCCGGCAGCGTTAGCGGTAACCACGATGGTCAGCGCGGCGCTGGCTCCGGCAGCGAGGACGCCGACGTTCCAGGTGACGATGCCGCCCGTCTGCGTGGCGGTGCCCTGGCCGGGAGTGGCCGAGACGAACGTCACCCCGCCCGGCAACGTGTCGGTGACGACCACGCCGCTGGCAGGGCCCGGACTGACGGCGGAAGGGGCCACGGCCCCGGGGATCAGGGAAAACGCGGTATTGTACACGGCGTACCTGAGAGCCATCGCCGTGCCGGCGGGGCTGTCTTCGAAGATGGGAGAGGTGTTGGTGAGCCCGACAATGCGCATGGCGGCGCTGCCAAAGCGCGTCATCAGTTCATCATAGAGGGGCGAACCCGGGGAAACCAGGACCTCGCCCCAGCCTGCGCTCTGGAACGTAACGTAGTTCAGGATCAGGGTCAGGTAGGCGCCTGTTCCCGAGGCTACCGGCAGGCCGGTGGCCCGGTTGATGATAGAGAAGGCGCCGCCGGAATAGGTCCGCTTTTCGGAGGCGTGGCCGCTGGCGTTATAGTAATAGAACAGATTGTTTGTTTGCTGGAACCGGGGGTCATTGTCCGGTATGGGGCTTACCGCTCTGAGGTCCAGGATATTGCCGGTATTCAGTGTCAGGCCGTTGAGGTCGAAAGCCAGGCCATTCGCGGGCAGAGCGGACAGGCTATTATAGCCGGAGATGACCGTCGAACTGGCGGCATAGGGCGCCGTCCCCGGCTTAGGGCTGCCGGCCTGAAGATAAGCAACGCTGCCGAAAAACGGCTCAGTGGGTCCGGTGGCGTTGTAGGCCATGATGCCCTGGGTCGTCGTGTTGGTCGGGATGTCCACCATGGGCATCTGGCTCATAGGAACATTGAAGGATGTCGGCTGGGCGCGGTTGCCGACGAACCCGATGAATGGCGGGCCGTTGGACGCAGTCAGCGTATAGGTGAGATTGCCCCCGCTGGTCAACGGGTCAGGGGAGTCGGTTTTGGTAACCCACAGGTCAACCTCACCGACCGCGCCGGCTGTTTCAACCGGCAGGCCTGGCAGCAGAGACCCTATCAGCGCCAGACACGACAGGATCCGCCAGAGGGCGCCGGACCCGAAAACGAATCTGTGGGTACCCATGTCTAACTCCTTGCCGAGGCGCTTTTTGGGAGATGCAGCCGCCAAATGAGACCGGATAATGGGCCAACTCCGAGGAACGGGTAATAAGGCCGGACTGCCATCGGGAGCTGAGGTGACGCCTTCAGGATAGATGATTAAGTATACTATGTTCTCCGGCCCTGTCAATACGTGAAACGTAAGTTAAACGTAAGCCATCTTATCGTATTTTCGGCAACTCAGACAATGGCAGACCCCGTGGCGACACCCATTGTCCGCCTCGCGGACTCTCGCGAAGCGGAGCGGGTGTCGAAGCCCTGGATCTCGACCGGATGCGACAGGGACAATCCCCGTCGCTACGGGTCTCCAAAGCCTCCGCCGGTGCCTGAGTTGCAGTTGATTTCTGGGCCGCTGTTGTGCTAATTTTGCCGTGTAAGGGCCGCACCATCGCACGTAGGAGGAAAACGGAAATGATAAGACCCGGGAAAGAGCGCGGGGAGACAGTAAAGATAGGAATCGCAGCCTATTCCAGAGAGCAGTGGGTCAGGCTGGTGGCCGTGGCGGTGGACCGGGTGGATATGGAGGACACCTGGGAGGAATGGTTGGAAGTGGCGAAACAGGAGTCAGCCCGCTTGCGCCAGGCGGGCTTTGAAGTGCGCGAAATGGCTATGGATGTGGATGCCCTGGAGGCCTACTGCCGCAGGCGGGGCCTGCCGAATAACGCGGACACCAGGGCCCGTTATCTTGCCGAGCGATTGCGTGCTGAAGATGTCAACATCAGGATACGATGGTAGACCGCGCCGCGGGCATAGGTTCACCACCAAGACACTGAGGGCACCGGTAAGCTCGTCAAGTAATCAAACCGGCGCGGAATTGTGTCATCTCATCGTCTATGGGCGAACATCCTGTGGGTTGATGAGGAGTTCATCAATTATCTCAACGGTGAAGGCCGGGATATCGCCATGAAGTATTTCGGGAGTGCAATCAGGTAGGGTGGGTTAGGCGCAGTGGAAAGCAATCTGTCATGCTTGGCTGGCCAGACCCCATGAACAATGAAAATGGCTGCGTCACCTGTCATTCTTGAGAGAAGCGAGCGCAGTCGAAGAATCCTTCGCTCCGCTCAGGACAAGTTCTTTTGGGGTGGGGCGCACGGCGATCCCGACCAGTCGGGACACCTGCCCCTTCGCTTCGCTCAGAGCTCCGGCTCAGGGTGACATTGTCGTAACAATCAGCAAACAGCCATCAGCAATCGGCTTTGGCGTCCGAACTGCCGCTGATAGCTGACTGAAAGCTGATAGCTAAAAGGGGCTATCTGCCGAAATTCAGTCCCACTATCACCAGGTCATAGACGTCCACGATCCGGTCCCCGTTGAAATCGGCATGGGGATTGAACCCGGCCTCGCCGCTTCGCCTGTTGAAAGAAGCCATCAGCAGGTCAAGGTCGGTCGCGTTGACCGTTCCATCGCGGTTGACGTCCCCGGGGAGGAGGGAGGGGGATGGGGTGGGAGCGGGTGGGGTGGTGGGTGTGGGGGCCGGAGTGGGTGAGGGGGTTGGAGCCGGTGAAGGGAAAGGCGATGGTGACGGAGACGGCGACGGAGTGGGCGTAACCGTTGGCGTGGGGGCCGGCGTGGCAAAGGTGACCAGCCCCACCCAGGTCCCCCAGTCCCGGTAGTCCGGGATACCGGGGGCGTCCTTGGCCCACTCGCCGAATATCCAGACCCTGTTCTCCTCCACCGGGTCGGGGGCGGCGCCGGAGTAGTCGCCCCAGCGGACCGCATACCCTGCAGGCGTCGGCAACGGGGCAATGTACTTTTCCCCGCCCTTGAGCAGGGTGGCGGGCTGGGCTGTAGAATCGGTCGTCTTGCGTCCCGTGTACCACACGCTGCCGTATTCCGTTGAGCTGCTCCGGGCGAAGACGATCACGATATTTCCGGAACTGTCGGTGTGAATGGCGGGATAGAAATAGTACTGTCCGTCCGCCCCGTAGGTCGCGTTTATCTCGGCGCTGTTGGCGGCGACGTTGATTTTAAGGTAGCGGACGGCGGCCACCGTTCCGCTTCCCCAGTTCCGGGCTTCGGAAAAGGCGGCATATAGGTAACCGTCGCGATAGACGGCATTGAGTATCCTGTTGTCTGTGGTGCTGAGCCGGGCGGAACCCCCGGGCTGTTCGGCGTCAGGGGGTGGGGTATAGCTGCCGATGTTGATCGTTGCCTGTTTGGTCCACACCGGGGGGGAACCCGGGACCACTCTCCAGATGGTAACCCTGTCCCAGTCCGCCCATTCGGTGTTGATGAGGAACTCCCCGCCCGGATTTCCGAACGTGTGCGCTGCCCTGAGGGTGAAAGCCTGCTCCCCGTTGTCGTTCGTCCTGCCCCAGGCGGTCCAGGCAGTGAACGCAGATCCCGTGTACAGGGCCGATTTGGGCAGGACGTTCAGCATGGAGGTGGCGAACACATCGCTGCTAAACGTGAACTGGTTTGAGGTGATGTAGACGGCCCCGCCGGGGGAGACGTTGGCGGGGATGCCGTCGAAGCCCAGGTCCGGGAAGTCCGCCCATGTCTCCTGGCTGTTGTAGGTCAGCTTCCCCTGGAGCCTGTAGTTCCACCAGTTCCCGGTGGGGTTGGAAGTCTGCGACACGGACAGGAGATACCAGCTCTCGGCGATGGGCGGGATGGCCGCGGGATCGTAAGCCTGGATCAGGGCGAGCATCAGCCAGCGCCCCTCAGCCTGGTCATAGGCGATGCGGGGGTCGAAGGGGTATTCCGGGCCGGCATAAACGTCGCTGAACCAGTTCTTCAGGCTGGCCTGTCGCACCATGACCCCGGATTTGGTGTAGACCTGGAACATGGTGTTGACGACAACCATGACATGGTCGGGACCCGCCGCGATGACCGGGTCCGGCGGGATGAAGCGGGCGCCGGTGACGGCGAGGTTGACGGAGTTATCCGCGGCTTCGAAGCCGGCAACGAGGAGGGGGGATGGGGCCAGCGGGACGGCCTGGGAATCTTGCTCCGGGGAACTTTGCGGCGCCCCGGGGGAGGCGTCCCTGGATGGCGCGGCCGGCTGTTCCTTGAGGGACCTCAATTGGGCGGGCGACTTCAAGCCCACGGGGCGCTCTTTGGGCGAAGGACTTCCTGCCGGCGGCTCCGGGGGCAGGTTCTGCCAGGTCCTCTCTGCCGGTGGACCGGCTGTTCGCTCCACCGAGTTGGGGACATCCTGCGCCGCCACGGGCACGTGAGACCCAAAGATCTGGACCAGAACGAATGTGAGTATCATCACTGCCCGGAGATCGAGGCCCAGCGCAAAAAGTGAGAATTGCCGCAGCAATTGACGCGAACTGTCACCCTGAGCGCAGCGAACGGGTCTTTGGTCTTTGGAAGGGCTCCATCGAAAGAACCTGTCCTGAGCAGAGCGAAGGATTCTTCGACTCCGCTCGCTTGCGCTCGCTTCGCTCAGAATGACATGCTCGGGCTGGAGTTTCGGGGTAGTGTAGTTCTTGTTCATTGTTGCAGGGTTACTTCTTCTTTTCCAGATGACGCGGTCGGGCCACCAGCGCACCCACAGCGGCCGCGGCCAGGATGGCGCTGGTAATCAGGTACATTCTGGCGAAGCCGGCGGCCCCGGCCAGGAGACCCAGGCCCGTGGACCCAAGGCCCAGCCCGGCGTTGAACGAGGCGCTGTTCATGCCCATGGCCATGCCCCTCATCCGGAGCGGCGCCACGTCGGCAATCAGGGCGGCGCAGGCGGGAAGGGCAGATCCCAAACCGAGACCGAAAAGCAAAGCGGCCAGGTGCAACGGCATTGCTTTGGTTAAGACGGAGAACAGGAAGGCGGCGACGGTGCACAGAGACAGGCCGAAGATTATGACGGGCATCCGGCCCACCCTGTCGGACATCTTCCCCGCCAGGAAACGGGTGAATACGGAGCCGATGTAAATTGTGCCGATGATGAGGCCGACGCTGGCCACGTTGATCCCGATCTCGAGGCCGTAGAGGGGTAAGAAAGCAATGACGCTGGCGACGCCGACCTGTACCAGGAGGGTAGCCAGCAGGGACATGATGGCCCCCCTGCCCCACAGCCAGTCCAGCGTGAACTTCCCGGCGGGCGCCATGGCGCCGCCGGCGGAGGCGTATTTCAGAGTGGTCAGCGCCAGCAGCAGACCGGCGATGGCTATGGCCGCGCTGGCCAGGAATGGCGCCCGGTAGCCGAAGTTCTGGAGCAGGATTCCTCCCAGCGCCGGCCCTGCCATGCTGCCGAGCTGGGTGCCGGTGGCGAAGAGTCCCAGGGCTTCCCCGCGCTTTTCTTGGGGGGCGATGTCCACCACCAGAGCGGTGGCGGCGGGGTAGAAGCCGGCGTTGCCCAGACCGTTAAATGCCCTCACCGCCATCAATATTCCGAGGTTGGAGGTGAACAGGTATAAGAAATACGAAATGATATTGATACCAATGCCGGATAACAGGAGGAGCCGGCGACCGAGGCGGTCAGAGAGAAGTCCCACCGGGGCCTGGGTGAGGGCCGCGACATAGGGCTGGAGGGCGACCACGAGGCCCACCTGGGCTACCGAACCGCCAAGCCCGGCCGCGTAGGGCGGCATGACGGGGTAGAGCAGGGTCATGGCGGCGAAGTTGGAGAAGCCGATAAGGTATACCGGCAGGAGCGAAACGTTCTTGGTGCTCATTCATGCTCGCGTCTGGTGAAGGACACGTTGAGCATGTTAGCACCACCACGTCAACAACTCAAGTCAGGTTGCTGCCCAGCCCGTAGCGACACCCCTTGTCCCGACGGGTCGGGACTCTCGCAAAGCGGAGCGGGTGTCGAAAAGCCGTGGTGTCCGACCTCACACCGACAGGGGTGGGGCCCTGCAGGGACCCTTGCAAGGCCAGGCTTTTCAAATCTCCCTTGCCCCCCTTTTTTCAAATGGGGAGAAGGTCCCGCATACAGGCTAGGCGATCTTCTTGCCCGCCTGGGGGCCGTAGTCCATGAGATATATTTCCTGGACCTTGACCCTGGTGACGGACTTCAGGCCTGGATTCAGCTTGCGGGCATCCTCAAGCACCGGGCCGCTCTCGACAACCTCGGCCTTCCCCTTGAACTGGTAGCCCTTGAAGGTCTTTGAGTTCATGGCGGCTATGGTTACATTGGGGTTCCGCTTCACGTTTTCCAGGGTCTTGGATGAATAGACGTCGGCAAAGAGGATGGTTTCATCATCGGGTATGACAACGAAGGTCCCTTTGATGGAGATGTTGGGAATGCCATCTCTGGTGGCGGTGCCGACAAAAATCTGCGCCGGGTCTCTTTCCTTGTTGAGGAAATTCTTCATTTCTGGGGTTAGTTTGGCCATTTCTGTCCTCCTTTTTCAGTTCGGTACCACAGGCCACCGCGCCTGTGGGATCTGGATTCTCTTGATGGGGTGAACACGGGTCCGCCCTGGCGGGCAAATACACTGGTCTGACCCGCGGCGGGCTGTCCCGGCGCCTCTACAGTGCGATTACGCTAGAGACCACCGCAGCCTTCGGGTCGGACCATCAGCACCGGCGTGGCGGCGCTTCGCATGACCTTGTCCGCCACGCTTCCCCAGGCCCAGCGGCTGATTCCCGATCGGCCATGACTGGCGATGACGATAAGGTCTACCCCGTTTTTCCCGGCGTAATCCACGATGGTCTGGGCCGGGTCGCCCGGAATGACTTCCTCTTGAATCCTGGCCCCGTCCCGGCTAAGGCCGCGGGCCACCCCGGACAGATACGCCCTGGCGTTAGCCAGGTCCCGGGTTTCTATTTTCCTCCATTCTTCCACCGAGAACGAGAAGTCCTTCCCCCCGGAAATCCGGTCCGCTACGGCGCGCAGTAATACCACGCTCTCCGCGCCGCACCCCTTGACGATGGATTCCAGATGAGGCAGAACACATTCCGCCAGTTTCGAACCGTCCAGCGGCGCCAGGATCTTTTTGTACATATTCGCCCCTTTTTGCGCTACTCCGAAACAGAATGATAGCAGTAGCGGTATAAAATACTCATAAAATCCTGGAGAAAAATGTGGAGAATATGTAAAAAATACCGGGGTAATTCACCGCAGAGGCGCAGAAAACGCAGGGGATTGGCCGGAGTCTTGCGGGCTGGTGTTCCATTCGTGTTTATTCGTGCTTTGAATTACATGGTCTTGATGGGCGCCCACGGTGCTAAGGGCGTAGCCCTTGCCGGGTGGGGTCAGGTGAAGGTGAAAACGCGCTGATAAAAGGAACCATGTTGGGAATCCATGCCACAATAGTCTAACTCGGCTTTGGCCGCACTCACCAGAGCCCTGGTGTGGAGAAGTGTTGGAAATCCATGCTACAATGGACTAGCTGGGCACAACTTGGGCGATAGTTATTCTTGATTAGGCGATCAATTATGGATAAGGTTTGCGTGGTTCTCGGTGCCGGCGCATCTGCGGATGTCCGTGGGCGATCGTCTCCGATTAAAGAACTGAATGTCATCAAGCCACCTTTGGCTCGGGAGCTATTTGACTTCGATGTGAACGGTGGGTATCGGAGAATCATTGAGCCTTACGGCGGTGCTTCCTTCTTGGCGCAACGGCTTGGGGTTCGTGCCGAGAGTTTGGGTACCAAGTTTGATATCGAGCACGAACTAAGAGAGCTTGCAGACCATAAAGAGGAGACGGTGCGGAGGAAGTTTGGAGAGATTCCTGCATATCTCTGTGACCTGCTTGCTGCTGCGAGCTACGGATTTACATATTGGCCAACCCATTATGATGACATGCTGATTACCCTCTTGGCCGATCATCCGCATGACGTGTTGTTTCTTGTGCTTAATTACGATACCTTCTTGGAACAAGCGATCTCGGCATATGATGAGGATTGGAAATTCAATACAGTGCATGATTACGTGGGCAAGAACCGAACTGCGAAAGTCATAAAGTTGCATGGGTCTGTTAATTGGTTCAAACTGATCGGCAGTGCAGACCGGAATTGGGGTGACCTTATCGTCCAGAACAATGTCCTGTGGAAAGTCGAAGAACGCTTGATTCACGTTTTTGAAAATCGTGACCCTGTGATTCCTGTGAGAACCTTAACAATTGATCACAACCACGTCTATCCCATTATGACTGCTCCTCTCGCAGGCAAAGGAATAAACGCCATGGTTTGCCCAGACTCGCATCTGGAGGTTGCCAAGACATTCCTCAAAGGGTGCAGGAAGGTTTTAATCATAGGCTCCAGCGGGCGTGACGAGGATTTGGTGGAATTGCTAGATTCATTGCTCGATCCAACTTCAAAATGCCTGTATAACTTGGTTGGAAGCCCGGCGCTAGAAGTAGGATACGCGTCAGAGCGCTTCGCAAAAGGCGTTCGCGCGCTGGCGAAATCAAGCAAGCCTGGATGCATGTTTAACGCTGGTTTGGGTGACTACGTCCACGGTCGACACTTGGAGGAGTTCGCCAGCGCGAAGATTTGAAAACTGAACTGGGGGTTCCACGCTTCTCAAAGAGAATGGTCCAGACATTGTGGCAGATATTACTGTAGCTGGTTATGAAGCTTCGCTGCGATCATGTTTGGCTGGAGCGTCCGCCTAATCGGCATTACCGATGGCCCGTTTTGTTGGCATAGCCTTTCCAATTCCTGAACTGGGATGAGTACCTAGTGTTTCAAGGAACGACAAAACCCATCGATGCCGGGAAAAAGAGTACCAGAATTGATATTCATTAGCCGCAACCTTTGCTGGCCTTCATAACGCAGATGTCGGCGGCCACGCAATTCCCCCACTTAGGGCCTGAAACGGCCACCTAATTCCCCCACCTCGCGGCCAGGGAATTCCCCCACCCGGACGGCCAAATAATTCCCCCACCCAGGGCGCACAGAAAGCCAGGTTTTGTGCCATAGTGGGCAAAAATCTTTTCAGGAGGATTTTCCCCCGTGGCACGCAGGAGAATCATTGTGCGCGATATCAGCGAAATCCTGGGTCACTGGCAGGCCGGTAGAAGCATCCGGGCCATAGCCAGGAGCCTGGGGACAGACAGAAAGACAATCAAGAAGTACGTCAAGGTGGCCGTGGAACAGGGGTTCCAGCCGGCACCCGATGGTGGCCCACCCGAGGGCTGGGGTAGCTGGGTGGCCAGGAACTTCCCCCGGTCTTCCCGGGGCGAGCTCATGCCGACGGCGGCAGAGCTGGACTGTTTTCGGAAGGACATCGTGGACGGCCTGAAAGGGGCCTGCGCCGCCACGGTGTGGCAACGGCTGCGGGATGAGAAGGGGCTGAAAGCATCCTTGAGGAGCTTCCGGCGCTACGTTGAGCGGTTGCTGCCTCAGGCCAGGCCGGCGCCGGTCACCGTCAGGCGGGATGATCCGCCGCCCGGAGAGGAAGCCCAGGTGGACTTCGGTTACCTGGGCCTCTGGCAGGACCCTGTCCTCGGAGTCAGGCGAAAGGTCTACGCCTTCGCCATGGTACTCTCTTGCAGCCGGTTCGGCTTTGCCAGGGCCTTTTTCCGCATGGACCAGCAGGCCTGGCAGGAGGGGCACATCCGGGCTTTCGAGTTCTGGGGTGGTGTGCCGGAACGGGTCATCCTGGATAATCTGAAGGCGGGAGTGATCAAGCCGGACCTGTATGACCCCAGGTTCAACCGGGGTTACGAGGAGCTGGCCCATCACTACGGCTTCCTTATTGACCCGGCCCGGGCGGGCAAACCCCGGGATAAGGCCCGGATTGAAAGACTCGTGCCCTACGTCAGGAACAGCTTCTGGAAGGGACGCGATTTCGGCAGCCCTGAAGAAATCAACCATGGCCTGCAGGAGTGGTGTCTCAAGGTAGCCGGGCAGCGCATTCACGGCACCACCAGGAGGCGTCCTTCCGAAGAATTTGAAGCCGTAGAGCGTGGGGTTCTCAAGCCCCTCCCCCCGGAGCCCTTCGAGATGGCTGCCTGGCATCAGCCCCTGGTGGCCTACGACTGCCACATTCAGGTAGGCAGCGCCGTCTATTCAGTGCCCTATCAATATCGTGGCCAGAGGCTGGATGTACGCCTCAGCGAGAGCAGGGTGGAGTGCTACCTCGATCACGAATTGGTCAAGACCCATCCCAGGGTGTCCAAAGGACGCCGTCACACCGACTGGAGCGACTATCCGCCGGAGAAGGCAGCCTTCTTCGAGCGCACTCCGAAGTGGTGTCAGCAGCGCGCCGCCCAACTGGGTCCAGAGGTCGAGAAGGCAGTAGTGACCCTGCTCGGAGAGCATCAACTCCACTACTTGCGGCAGTCCCAGGGGATTATTCACCTGGCGGACAAATACGGGGCAGGGCGCCTTAACGCCGCCTGTGCCAGGGCCAATGCTTACGGGCTGCCTGCCTACCAGACTATCAAGAACATCCTGGAGAAGGGCCTGGACCGGCAACTGACCATGACCATCACCACTCCCCCCATCGCCGGGGCCTTTCTCAGGGGCCCCGAGGAACTGTTCAACGCCGTTTATAAGAAACAGGAGATTGATTTACCGTGATCAAGTTTCATCATCTGACCACCAAGCTCAAAAGCCTCAAACTCGGAGGCATGCTGGGCAGCCTGGAGATCCGGCTGGACCAGGCCCAGAAAGACCACCTGGGCTACATGGAATTCCTGGAACTCCTCCTGGAGGACGAAGTCCAGAGAAGGGCCAGCAAAAGCCTGGCCAACCGGGTAATGCGGGCCCGTTTCGAGGAGGTCAAGACTGTCGAGGGCTTCGACTTCGCCTATAATCAGGGGATACCAGCCGGGCAAATCAGGGACCTGTGCACCTGCGAGTTCGTGGAACGCAAGCAATCGCTCATCCTCTGCGGGCCAGTGGGAGTTGGCAAGACCCACCTGGCCCAGGCCATCGGCCACCAGGCCTGCCGCCTCGGCTACAAGGTACTCTTCATCAAAGCCCTACGTCTCCTGGCCGATCTGGGAGGAGGGCGCGCCGACGACACCTGGGAAAAGAGGCTCCGCCTGTACCTCCAACCGGACCTGCGCATCCTGGACGATTTCTGCCTCACCCCCCTCACCCCACAGCAGGCGGAAGACTTCTACCAGCTAATCGAAGAGCGCCATCGCCACGGCTCCCTGGTAGTTACCTCCAACCGTGCGCCCCAGGACTGGTATCCCCTCTTCCCCAACCCGGTACTGGCGGAGAGCACCCTGGATAGGCTCGTCAACTGCTCCCACCAGGTGGTCCTCACCGGCAGGTCGTACCGGCCTCTATTGCACCCGGATCGAAAGAAATCCGTTGCACAGGAGGTGGAAAAGATGTAACATAATCCAGCGCTCTGGGTGGGGGAATAACTTGGCCGCGAGGTGGGGGAATTAGCTGGCCGTCAGGTGGGGGAATTAGGTGCCCCACCCCTGGGGGAATAAGCTGACCGCTGACACGCAGATCCTTGCCCAATACGTACTTAATAGCAACTTCCGGATCGGACTGATACCGTTGTTGAGAAATAATCTTATCATAGCTGAAACGGTTAGTGGTCGAAGCCAGGAATAGGCCTTGTTGAGCAACAATGCTTCTCACTTTCCTTTTTCGGTTCATAGGGAAAGAGAGAAGGCGTGTTTTCGTCTTTGTGAGTTGCTAATACATTCAATCTGTATTGAATGCCGCCGAAGGTTTTTAGATCGATGTCCGTGAAATGCCGATGTGGCAATGCGCAGATACTGCATTCGGAGGAACCACTCTCCAAGGCGAAAAATTCCGCAACATATGGTGAAAAAGTCATGTCGAGTAATCGGGTCGGTGTCCCGAAATGTTGCATCAGCGAAAGCCATTCCAGATATTCCTTCTCCGCAGGAAGTGCATCCAGATACAGGTGCGCTTGTGATTTAAAGGTATTGAGGAGTTCTCGTTCATGCCGCTTTCTTGCGAAGCGTCGTTGTCCTCCGCTTGTGACAATGACGTCTTCGGTACTGCGAAAGAGTCGGTCCAAAGAACTTTCCAGTTTCCACCCCGCATCAGACTGTCCTCTAAACAACCACTCCCTGTAACGTTTACCAGCAATCTCCTTTTCACAGTTCTCCCAGGTCCGGATTTGGACTGTTCGGATTTCCTTTGCCGGTTCTTCTTTGAGCCTGTTTTCCATCGCGTTTTTCTGTCCCTAGCAGAGTATAGCAAAAAAGCGATGGCGGAGAAAGGCTAGGCAAGCAGAGCGAATTTCATCACTATGAAACAATTGGGTCACCGAAGGAGATGGGCATAATACCTTTTTCGATTTCTTCCTTGTAGACAGTGGCAAAAAAAACTATAATAATCCGTTATAGAAAAGGCTTTGACGGAGAAGAGTAGCAGTCGCCCGCGGCTCCAGCGAGTCCCGACGGTGCGAGGGGATGCCCTCCGGGTCCTGCGAAAATCCCTCCCGAGCTGCCAACCGAAAGTCCTTATGGGGTCTGTCCTGCAGGGAACTTGGTAGCGACACCCCTGGCGGGTGTCGCCAGAGCATGGCGGTCAGAGACGGAACGGCAGGGGCAAGCCCTGCCGCTACGGCCTGCGGAGAAAGAAAGATTCTTCGCCAGGCTCAGAATGACAGGAAGGCGCTGCCGACAGGCTCGGAATGACAGTGGAATTGCTGTCACCCTGAGCGAAGTCGAAGGGTCTCTGGTCGAGATAGAGCGGCGCCAACGGTAGCTGGACGAGTAGGCCTGGCCGGGAACATCGCCCGTTACCCCGGTGAAGGCATGATCCGTGCCTGCAATGAGTCCCGATGATATCGAAGATAGAATCGGGAGAAAAAGGGTGGTACCACGGAGTAAAATCCCGTCCCTTGCTTGTCCCGGGGGCGGGATTTTTTGATATTCGGTCGAGAAAGGGCAACCATGTTCAGACCGGTCCACAGTGCGGCCAACTTTCCGGAACTGGAAAAACGAATACTGGAGTGGTGGAAAGAAAAGTCTATCTTTGATAAGGTCACGGCGGCCCGCAAGGGCTGCGCCACTTTCACGTTTTACGAAGGCCCGCCTACGGCCAACGGCAACCCGGGTATCCACCACGTCCTATCCCGGACTTTCAAGGATGTCATTCCCCGTTTCTGGACCATGAAGGGGTATTACGTTCCGCGCAAAGCGGGCTGGGACACGCACGGACTGCCGGTAGAGCTTGAAGTGGAAAAAACCCTGGGCCTTTCTTCCAAGGCGGACATCGAGAAATACGGCATTGCCCAGTTCAACGCCAAATGCCGGGAAAGCGTGTTTCGCTATCTCAAGGAGTGGGATTACGTTACCGAGCGGATCGGTTTCTGGCTGGACCTGAAGAACCCCTATATCACCATGGAAAACTCGTACATGGAGTCCGGCTGGTGGATAATCAAGCAACTGTGGGACCAGGGCCTGATTTACCTGGGCTACAAGGTGACGCCCCACTGCCCGCGCTGCGGCACCTCGCTTAGCTCCCACGAGGTGGCCCTGGGCTACAAGGACAATACCGATGACCCCTCCGTTCATATCAAGTTCAGGATCGACGCCTCCCAGTACAGCGGCGTGTCCCCGGTCAATTCCATGGTGGTATCCTCACCGAAGCCGGTTTATCTCCTGGCCTGGACGACCACTCCCTGGACGCTACCCGGGAATACGGCGCTGGCGGTAAGCCCCGCCGCCAAGTATGCGTTGGTGGAAACGGCGACATCGAAGGAATACCTGATCCTGGCCCAGGCCCTTCTGAAAAGCGCTCTCCAGGAGGAGTTCACCGTCATATCGACATTCCCCGGCTCGGACCTGGAAGGGCTCCGTTATGAGCCGCTTTTCGACGCCTGGCTGGAAAAACCGGGCCTGCGGAAAACGTGCCTGCTCATGCGCCACCAACCCCATGCTGAAAAGCTTACCTATCCGGTAATCGGCGGCGATTTTGTTTCGATGGACGAAGGCACCGGCATCGTTCATGTCGCGCCCGCTTTTGGCGAGATTGACTTCGAGGTAGGTAAGGTCCACAACCTGGACCTGGTGGAGACTGTAGACTTGCAGGGAAGGGTCTGCGGGCCCTTCCCCAGCTTCGACGGCAAGTTTGTCAAGGAGGCCGACCCGGTCATCACCGAGGACTTGAAGGCCCGGGGACTGCTTTACCGGAGCGGGCGCATCCTGCACACCTATCCCTTCTGCTGGCGGTGCGATACCCCCCTGATCTACTACGCCAAGAGCTCATGGTATATCAGGACGACTGCCAGGAAGGACCGCCTCATCGCCGCCAACAAGGAGATCAACTGGCATCCCGAACACATCAAGTACGGCCGGTTCGGCGACTGGCTGGAAAACAATGTGGACTGGGCCTTTTCGCGGGAACGCTACTGGGGGACGCCGCTCCCCGTCTGGCGCTGTGAACGGCCGCTGGAGCATATGGGGAAAGGGGGCGATAGCCTGGAGTACTACGAGTGCGTCGGCTCTCTGGACGAACTGAAGAGCAAGCCGGGGCTGACCGGCATTCCGGACCCCCTCGACCTGCACCGTCCTTTCATCGACCAGGTTACCTACGCCTGCCCGAAATGCGGGGGCAGGATGCGGCGCGTCCCGGAAGTCATCGATTGCTGGTTCGATTCCGGCGCCATGCCCGTGGCCCAGTGGCATTACCCAACGGAGAACAAGGCCCTTTTCGACAAGCATTTTCCCGCCGATTTCATCTGTGAAGCGGTGGACCAGACGCGGGGCTGGTTCTACAGCCTCCATGCCCTTTCCGTGCTGCTGTTCGACAAGCCGTGCTACAGGAACGTAATCTGCCTGGGGCACATTCTCGACGCCAAAGGGGAAAAGATGAGCAAGGCCAGGGGCAATGTGGTCTTGCCGTCAGTGGTGCTTGAATCCCAGGGCGCCGATGCCTTGCGCTGGTACCTGCTGACCGCGGCGCCCGCGGGGAACGTCCGCCGGTTTTCCACGGACCAGGTTACCGAAGTGGTGCGCCGCTTTATGCTCACGCTCTGGAACAGCTACTCGTTTTTTGTCACCTACGCCAATATCGATAAGTTCGATCCGGCCGCCGCCCGGGTGGAGGTTTTCAGGGCAGCCCTTGATCGCTGGATCATATCTGAGCTGCATCAGTTGGTAGCCGTGGTCAATCAGGAGCTGGAAGACTACGATCCCACCACCGCGGCCCGGCGCATCGAGGATTTCGTGGACCGGCTGTCCAACTGGTATGTCCGGCGAAGCCGGCGGCGTTTCTGGAAGAGCGAAAACGACCAGGACAAAATGGAAGCCTATTCCGCTCTGCACGTCTGCCTGGCTACCGTGTGTCGCCTGACGGCGCCCTTCATCCCCTTCCTGTCGGAGGAGATGTACCAGAACCTGGTTCGTTCGGTGTACCCCGGGGCCCCGGAGAGCGTGCACCTTGACAATTTCCCGGTCGCTGATAGGTCGCGGATAGACGAGCAGCTATGCGCCGACACCGACCTGGCCATAAAGCTGTCCTCCCTGGGCAGGGGCGCCAGAAGCCGGGCCAACATCAAAGTCAGGCAGCCCCTGGGCAAGGCCCTGGTCAAGGTCAGGTCCCGGGCCGACGAAGAGAGCCTGGAGCGGGTCAGGGAGCAGGTGATGGATGAGATCAATGTCAAGACCCTGGAGCTGTTGCCGGATGAAGACCGCGTCCTTACTTACGAGGTAAGGCCGAACCTGCCCGTACTGGGTCCCAAGTACGGCAGTGAACTGGGCAAGATTACGGCCGAGCTGCCAAGGCTGGACGCCAGGAAGATCGTGGCCGAAGCGCAGAGCCAGGGGGAAATTCCGGTGGCGGGTTTTTCCCTGTCCCCGAAGGAGATTCTCATCGGATTCCGCAGCAAAGAGGGGCATGCCGTCTCGGTGGACGGCGGGCTGGTGGTGGCCGTAGAAACGAAGATAACCCCCGATCTGGCCGCCGAGGGGACGGCCAGGGAGGTTGTGCACCTGATTCAGACAATGCGCCGCTCTGCGGACTTCAGTATCACCGACCATATCATTACCAGCTATTCGGGAGGAACGGCCCTGTCGAACGTGGTGAAGCAGTTCGGCGATTATATCAAGCAGGAGACCCTGTCCAGGGAGCTGGTGGAGTCCCTTCCCAAAGAAGGCAGCTACACGGAGACGCATAAGATCGGGGGACAGGAAGTGGTGCTGGGGGTGGCCAGGGAGTCCGGAGTCTACAGTCCGTAGGGGCGCGGTCTCCGCGCCCGGGGCGGGGAATCTTCAATCTGGAATCTGTAATCTGCAATCGATTGCGGGCAAGAGACTGTATGGTGGGTTAAGCGCTGAGGGGATTGGGAGGGTGCCGGGCGGCTGCGCCAACCTACCGCATTGCACCGGAGTCTGGAATTCGAAGCCGATAGCCGACAGCCTTTCCATGAGATTGCTTCGGTTCGCTCGCAATGACAGCCGATAGCCCTTCCATGAGATTGCTTTGGTTCGCTCGCAATGACAGCCGACAGCCTTTCCATGAGATTGCTTCGCTTCACTCGCAATGACAGCCGACAGCCCATGAACCACATGAACAACCTCGATTTGTTATTCCACCCCCGGTCGGTGGCCGTGATCGGCGCCACGGACCAGGTTTGGGGCGGTGGGGGGCTGATGCTCAAGAACATAATGATGAACGCCTTTCCCGGACCTGTTTACCCGGTGCATCCCAGCAAGAAGCAAATCGCCGGGTTGCCCGCTTATGCGAGCGTCCTGGACGTCCCGGGAGAGGTGGACCTGGCCGTCATCGCCATCCCGGCCGCGGCCGTCCCGGCGGTCATCGACGACTGCAGCCGGAAGGCCGTCAAGTTTGCAGTTATCCACTCCTCCGGTTTTGCCGAGCTTGACGGAAACGGCAAGATGCTGGAAGATGAAATGGTAGGCATCGCCTCGAAAGGGGGTCCCAGGATTATCGGACCCAACTCCATGGGCGTCTATTCCCCGGCGGCGTCGCTGAATACCGTCATCACCTACGAGACTATCCGGCACGAGCCCGGCCCCATCGCTTTTGTCGGCCAGAGCGGCTGGGGCACCGAGAATTTTGTCCGTGTCGGCATGGAGCAAGGGTTACGTTTCAGCAAAGTGGTCAGCATCGGCAACCAGTGCGACCTGACCATCGAGGACCTCCTGGAATATTTCGGCGCCGACCCGGAGACCAGGGTGGTAGGGGGTTACCTGGAGGGGGTCAAGAGGCCGGGGGAATTCCTCAGACTGGCGGCGGAGGTCTCCCGCCGCAAGCCGGTGGTATTGTGGAAAGGCTCGCGGACGGAAGCCGCCGCCCTCGCTTCGGTTTCCCATACCGGGGCGATGGCTACCAATCAGGCGGTCTTCGAAGCGGGACTGAAACAGTCCGGCGTCATTATGGCTACGGGCCTCAGGGAGCTTATCAACCTGGCGCTGGCTTTAACCTGTCCGGTGCCGCCGCGGGGCGATAGGGTGGGACTGCTGGTGAGTTCGGGTGCGGTCGGCATTGCCAGTTGCGACGCGGTGGAGTCGCTCGGTCTGAAGCTGGCGGTATTCCCGGAAGGGCTGAAGAAGCAGCTTTACGACTATCTCATCCCTATGACTTCCCTGGTGCCCAACGTGAGCAACCCGGTGGACATGGGCTGGCTTCCCGCCTGGGGCAGCGCCGAGCCCTATCTGAAATGCCTGGAAATGGTGCTGGCCCATTCGGACATGGTGTTGTTCATGTGTTTCACGCCCCTGGACGAGAGGCTGCTGGAGGGACTGCGGAGGGTGCAGGACGCTTTTCGGAAACCCATCGTGGTCATGCCCGGCCATCCGCTGCACCAGAGGGCCGGCATGGAGTTGCTTTCCAAGAACGGGTTTCCAGCCTATGCCTATCCCGAGGATGCCATCAAGGCCCTGGCGTCGCTGTGGCAATACGCCCGGTGGGTAAGGAGTCAGAATGGTTCCCCTCTCCCTTGATGGGAGAGGCCAGGAGAGGGTGAACATGGGCAGAAGATCAGCCCCCTCACCTTAGTCCTCTCCCACAAAGGGGAGAGGAGACCCGGCTGAGTCCTGAGTGCCGTAGCCGCACCCTTTACGGGTGCGAACCGTAGCGACACCCCTCGCGGGTGTCGTCAGGGCGTAGAGGCCGACCACGGAACGACAGGGGTCCCGATTCATCGGGATCGCCACGGAGTGGCGACTACCCCGGCGGCGGGCTGGCGACCAGGTTAACATTGACTGCCCTCGGCCCCTGCCTCCCCCGGATGTAGGTCATTTCCACGGTTGATCCGACCTTCTGGCTCTGGATGGCCCGGCGCAGTTCATTGGCGTTCTTCACCGTCTTCCCCGCCATGGCGGAGACCACGTCCCCGGACCTGAGCCCCGCCCGGTCGGCAGGGCTGCCGGGTATTATCCTGACCAGCAGCACGCCCTCCTGGACGGACAGGTTGTTTTGCGCGGCGATGGAGCGGGTGACGGTGAGAAGCTCCACTCCCAGCCAGGGCCTGATGACCCGGCCTTCGTTTATGAGTTCCTGGATTAGCGGCAGGGCGGTGGCCATGCTGATGGAAAAGCCGATGTTCTGCGCCCCGCCCACAATAGCGGTGTTGATGCCGACGACCTGACCGGCAAGATTCACCAGGGGCCCGCCGCTGTTGCCCGGGTTGATCGCGGCGTCCGTTTGAATGAGGTCATTCAGGATATCCCCCGTCTGGGTCTGGATGGAGCGCCCGATGTAGCTCACGACCCCGACCGTCACCGTCGGGCCGCCTTCCAGGGCGAGGGCGTTGCCGATAGCCACCACCCAGTCGCCGACGCGTAGCCTGGTGGCGTCGCCGATCTCGGCGGCCTGGAGTCTCTCGGTGGGGTCGATCTTGATGACTGCCAGGTCCGTGTTCGGGTCACGCCCGACAACTTTAGCCTCGACTGTCTGGCCGTCAGAAAGGGCCACCTTGATGGTGCTGGCGTCTTCCACCACGTGGTTGTTGGTAACGATATACCCCTTGGGGTCAATAATCACTCCCGTGCCCGCTCCCCGCTGCGGAACGGGCTGCAAGAATATGTTGAGTCCCACCGATTCGACAGAGACGGCCACCACCGAGGGCTTGGTCTTCTCGGCCACCTCGACTATGGAAGGCAGACCGGCCAGGGGGGCGGGCGCGGGCGCCGCCGGGACCAGGGTTACGGCATGGTCGGGTGGGGCCGTGGGAGCGGGGGTGGCATTGACCGCGGGCGGCGCCGGCCTCGGCGACGTGGGGGTTATGAATTCGATATTGGGCAGCGTGCAGGCGCCGCCAAGGGCGATTATCAGGAAGAACACTATTGTCGTAAACAAAGGCTTATTCATTGGACCTCACTTGGGCGCCTCCAGGGCAAAACGCAACTCCCGGCGATTGACCATCCACCGTCATCCAATGCCCCCGGGGCTGCTGTCAAGCCCGTTCATAGGATTATTCTAACGATGATTCTATCAAAAAGTCATAAAGTCGACACAAAGTAAATACAATACCTATTACATTGTCATTTTATCATTTTCTGCGGAAAGGCGGTAGCTCCCACTAACTGAGACTGCAACCCAGGCAGTGGGAAACCCGTAGCGGCACCCCTCGTCCGCCTTGCGGACTCTCGAAAAGCGGAGCGGGTGTCGGACCGCGGCAGCCAACCAAGCATGACAGGGGCAAGCCCTGTCGCTGCGGCGGCCGAAAGCCTCCGCCGGCAGCGCAGGATGGTTTGAGTACAGCGGCGTGACGCGGAAGCCGGGTGGTTGTGAGAACCCACCGTACCGTGGCGTGTCCGGCAGAAACGTGGGACGCGAAGGGACGGGCCGGGGTCCCTGCCGGCGCCCGGGACTCTGCCAGGGTCTGAATTGGAGGGGGGCTTTTCTCAGGCCTTGACGAAATGGTAGGAAATCTTATCTCCGGCCAGCTTGAGGGGTTCGGCCCTGACGGTCATCCCCACATTGATGTCCGCCGCCGGAAGGCTCTTGTCCAGGCGGCCGAAGACCCGGGCGCCGTTGCTGAACTCCACCACGGCCAGGGTATAGGGTGCGTCATTTTCGAAGCCCGTCGGGCCGTAGTGGACGGTGGTGAAGGTCAGCAGCCTGGCGGGGCCTGACAGGTCAACCCACTCGATGTCGCTGGACAGGTCATCGGCGCACTGGACCCGCGGCGGAAAGTACACGCGGCCGCACTTCTTGCACCTGGTGGCCTCGACCTTCCCTTTTTCCAGGAAATCAATGAACTCAGCGGCTTTAGTCTCCGCTGTGAAGCTGACGGCGCCAAATTTCTCGAAACCCATATCAGTTATCTCCGTGACGCATAACTAAGAAGAACGCGCCAAACTCCAAATTCCAAGTACCAAATTCCAAACAATATCGAAATCCGAATGCTCGAATATCAAAACGTGACCGGGAGACGCATTCTGGCTTCTGGCTACTGAATTCTGGATTCTTTCCTCAGCGCGCCAGTATAATGACGTTACCGTAAATCCCCACGCCGCCGATGTTGTGCACCAGGCCGATCTTCGCGTCTTTCACCTGGATGTCCCCGGCTTCGCCGCGGATCTGCCTGAAGATGGTCCGCAGTTGTGAGCCGCCGGTGGCGCCGATGGGATGGCCCTTGGACAGCAGGCCGCCATCGACGTTGACGGGAATCCTGCCGTCAACGTAGGTCTGCTTCTCTTCGATGAGCTTCGGGCCTTCGCCCGGCTTGGCGAAGCCCAGGTCCTCGTAGGCCAGGATCTCGGAGATGGTGAAGCAGTCATGGACTTCGGCCACGTCGATGTCTTCGGGGCCGGCGCCGGCCATCTTGTAGGCCTGTTTTGCCGCTTCCTGGGCGCTGCTCAGGCCGGTGAGGCTCTTCCGCCCGCTCATGGTGGTGGTATCCGTGGCGGCGCCCAGCCCGATAAGCCACACCGGCTTGTCGGTAAGTTTCGCGGCCACGTCCCGGCTGGCCAGGATGATGCAGGAGGCCCCATCGGCGTTGGCGCAGCAGTCGAAACGCTTGAAGGGCGTGGTCACGGGCTCGGATTTCATTATTTCGTCCAGGGTCAGCACCTTGCGGTAGACGGCCTTGGTGTTCATCGCGCCGTAGGAAGAGTTCTTGACCCTGATTTTGGCCATCTGCTCTTCGGTGGTGCCGTAGGTGGCCATGTGGGCCCGGGCGTACATGGCGTAGCCAGCCGGCATGGTAAGGCCGAAGGGCGATTCCCAGACGATGTCGCCGCCCCGCCCCATGCGTTCGGCGGCGTCCCGGGAGGAAAGCTCGGACATCTTCTGGAAGCCGATCACGGCGACCACCTGGTGCAGTCCGGCTTTGATCAGGGAATAAGCCACCCGCAACCCGGTGGTGCTGGAGGAGCAGACGGTCTCCACGTACATGGTTGGTTTGGGCACCAGGTTCAGGTACTCGGCGATCACTCCGGAGGGGCTGCGTTGCTTGTCGTATTCCGGGGCGGAGCAAACCACCGACGCCTCGATGTCCCTGGCCGCGAGCTTCACCCCCTCCATGGCCTCGGTGAAGGCTTCAAAGCACAGCTCGCGAACGGCCTCGGCACAACCGCGCACAAACGCACTCTGCCCGGCCCCCACAATGGCTACGTCTTTTTGCATGAATCGACTCCTTTTCTTGTTCCGGCGGCTAAAAGTTGTTGATTAGCAGAGGAGGCGCTGACAGGCGGGACGCCTGTGGCACTTGTGGACCGGCTTCTGCGTTCCGCAGATATTTACCACCGTTTATTATACACGGCTATGAGAGACGATTCAAAGATTCGAAGATGCGGACATCCGTGGCGACACCCCTTGCGGGTGTCGAACGTCGGCGGTGAACCGGGCACGACAGGGGCAAGCCCTGGCGCTACGGGACTCACCACGCGCCCCTACGGGCACGGCATGCCGTGCCACCGCAGGCATGCCCGCAGCCATTTTCATCCTTCATGGTACCCGCCCGTCGGAATGCCGGATTGTCAGGTAGATTGTAAGGTGTTTGTGTGAAAATGCGTTGTTGCGTTTGGTCCGAAAAGGATCCCGGGTCTGGCCAGGATTCAATCCCCCGTGGGCGGATGGCGCATCACGATTCGTCAGGATAGCGGAATCCGCAGGGGCGCGGTCTGCGCTCCCTCCCCGGCGAGGCAACCTCGCCGCTACGCCGGGGCAGGGGCGAATTTTGCGGCAAGAAAGAAAGGTTGGCGCTGCACCTGTGTTCTGTCAGTGGCAGCGAGTTAAAGCAGAGGGGGAGTCTTCATGAAAAAGGTCCTGCATGGAAAGCGCCCCAGAACCCTGGCGCCAGTCCTCTTCCTGTTGTGGCTGCTGCCGGCAGCCTTTCTCCCGGCTCAGGCGGCCACGCCGGGAGACCCCTGGTCCTGGGGTTCGAACGGGGCCGGGCAACTGGGCAACGGGACCACCACCGGTAGCAAACTTCCCGTGGCGGTAACGGGGCTTACCGGGGTCACCGCCCTGGCCGGGGGCGCTGACCACAGCCTGGCGCTCCTGGGTGATGGCACGGTGCGGGCCTGGGGGTCGAATAGCGACGGACAGTTGGGCAACGGCGGTGTGGCGAACAGCAGTCTGCCTGTCGCCGTAACCGGGCTTACGGGGGTCACCGCCATTGCCGCCGGCGGCTGGCACAGCCTGGCGCTGAAATCCGACGGCACGGTCTGGGCCTGGGGCATGAACGTCGCCGGGCAACTGGGCGATGGGACGACCATCGGGAGCAACGTTCCCGTCCCGGTCACCGGCCTTACCGGGGTGACGGCTATCGCCGCCGGCGGGGCGCACAGCCTGGCCGTCAGGTCTGACGGCACGGTCCGGGCCTGGGGCCGTAACTTCTTCGGGCAACTGGGTGACGGCTCGTACACGCAGCGCAACACGCCGGTCCCGGTCAGCGGTCTGACCGGGGCCATAGCTGTCGCCGCCGGCGTGGAGCACAGCCTGGCGCTGCTTTCCGGTGGCACGGTCCGGGCCTGGGGCACCAACATGCAGGGCCAGTTGGCCAACCCTATCGGCCCTTACCCGGGCGGCGTGTGGGATACGAATGTCCCGATTTCTGCCAGCGGCCTGACAGGGGTGACGGCCATCGCCGCCGGGGCCTACCACGGCCTGGCGCTGCTGGCCGATGGCACCATGCGGGCCTGGGGTGAGAATTCAAGTGGGGAACTGGGCAATGGCTCGACGACCGATGCCTCAGCTCCGGTGCAGGTGAGCGGGGTTTCCGGGGCCACGGCCGTTTCTGCCGGAATTTACCACAGCCTGGCGCTGCTGGCCGATGGCACGGTCCGGGCCTGGGGCTACAACTATTCGGGGCAACTGGGCAATGGCGGTGCTGCTACCAGCACTATTCCGGTCACGGTGACCGGTCTCACCGGAGTGGTGGCCATGGCCGCCGGCGGCCAGCACAGCCTGGCAGTCAGAAGCAGTCTGTTTCCCACGCCGACTCCCGGGCCCACCCCGGCGCTTACCCCCACCCCGACCCCCACCCCGGGCCCATTGGTCACCCCCACTCCCCCTTCAACCGCACCCGGAGAGGTCTGGGCCTGGGGCTCCAACACTTACGGCGCGCTGGGCGATGGCACCACCGCTGACCGCAACCTTCCGGTTTCCGCCAGTGGCCTCACCGGGGTGGTGGGCGTGGCCGGGGGGCACCGGCACAGCCTCGCGGTCAAGAGCGATGGCACCGTGTGGGCCTGGGGCTACAACAGCTACGGACAACTGGGCAACGGGACCATTGACTCTTATCCTTCCTGGGGTTCCGCCATCCCGGCGCAGGTCAGCGGCGGCCTCACCGGGGCGGTGGCTGTGGCCGCAGGCGATATCCATAGCCTGGCGCTCCGCTCGGATGGCACGGTCTGGGGCTGGGGGCGCAACTATTCCGGCCAGCTCGGCAACGGCGACGAGACCCGCACCGATAGCAGCGTCCCGGTGCAGGCGAGCAACCTGACCGGGGTCAGGGCCATCGCCGCGGGGGAGAACCACAGTGTGGCCCTCCGCTCTGACGGTACCGTCTGGACCTGGGGTTCGGACCTGTACGGGCAGTTGGGCCGGGGGAGCGCCGGTGGCTTCAGCACCACGCCCGTCCAGGTCAGCGGTCTCACTGATGTAATAGCCATCGCTAGCTGGTACCGGCATAGCCTGGCTTTGAAATCGGACGGCGCCGTCTGGGCCTGGGGCTACAACCTCCATGGCCAGTTGGGCAACGGGACCAACGCGAACAGCTCGGTTCCCGTGCCGGTGAGCGGGCTGACCGGTGTGGTGGCCATCGGAGCCAACTACGGGCACAGCCTGGCGGTCAAAAGCGATGGGTCGGTCCGGGCCTGGGGCTACAACAACTACGGACAACTGGGCAACGGGACCAGTGGCAGCGGCGCTTCCAGCAATGTCCCGGTGCCTGTCAGCAACCTCAGCGGGATGGTAGCGGTGGCCTCGGGCGCCAGCGACCATAGCCTGGCGCTGAAGTCGGACGGCGCCGGCTGGGCCTGGGGTTCCAACCTCCTCGGGACGCTGGGCAATGGAACGAGCGGCAGCGCCGCCTCCAGCAGCGTCCCGGTGAAGGTCAGCAACCTGACCGGGGTGGTGGCCATTGCCGCTGGAAACTACCACAACCTCGCCATAAAAGGGACCGCCCCGGCGCCAACGCCGTCGCCTTCGCCAATCCCTTCATCCTCACCCTCGCCTTCACCTTCACCCTCACCATCACCTTCGCCTTCACCTTCACCCTCACCATCACCTTCGCCTTCACCTTCACCCTCACCATCACCTTCGCCTTCCCCGGCGCCCGCCGCCTCGCCCACCCCTTTGGCTACGCCCACCCCCGGCCCATCTCCTTCACCCACCCCTTGGACCACACCGGCCGCCACTCCCACGCCGACGCCGGGCCCGGGTTCCCTGGAGGGTGATGTTAATGGGGATGGGGTAGTGAATACGGCTGACCTGACCCTGGTGCTGGCCTCTTTCAACAAGCGCAACGGCGACCCTGGCTTTAATCCCGGCGCCGACCTGAACGGGGATGGAATAGTGGATATTTATGACCTGGCGCTGGTGGGTCTCAACTTCGGCCGGACGCGGTGACCCCGCGGGACCGGGGTGGGCCAGCGCAGCTTACAATGTCGCGCAACATCATGTGAGGCCGAGAAGTCTTTTTCGTGAGTTGAAGCGGGAAATGCCGGTTAAAAGGAGGCTCAAGCATGTCCACTGAAGCGGTAGCGGTTGACTCCGGGGTAGTCCGAGCCCAGCGATGCGTCATATGTGGGACACCACTATCGGGCCCGCTGAGTTATATCTTCCGGCTCGCCGGGATCAGGCGCAGCACAGGCAACCCCAACATCTGCAACCGATGTAAGACACACATCGATGAAGGGCGTATTGTCGAAGTCTCGGTGCTGTTCGCCGACTTGAGCAACTTCACAGGACTGACTCACGAGTTGGGACCGGAGCGGACCCACCAGGTGGTGAGCGCCTTTCTGGAGCAGGCTACGAGCGCTCTGGTGAAACGAGACGCCTTCATTGACAAGTACATCGGCGATGCCGTGATGGCCTTTTTCAATGTCCCCGTCCGTCAGGCGAATCATGCCGCCCAGGCGGTGGCTGCCGCCGGTGAGATCCAGTCCGGGCTGGAAGAGTTGCGAGGACGCTTCAACCTGAACTTAAACTCGGCCGTCGGCGTCGCCGCCGGATGGGCGCGGGTGGGCTACCTTGGCTCGACCTTCCGCAAGGACTACAACCCTCATCGGCGACGTTGTCAACCTGGCGGCGCGCCTGGAAGGACAAGCCCGGCCGGGCGAGATCCTGGTTCTAGACAACATCTATAAGGAAGTCGTTGCCGACTTTCCTGACGCCTGCCCCGAAAAGTTCGAACTAAAAGGATTCCCAGAACCAGTGCTGGCGTACCGGCTGGCAGCATCCCCCTGCGTTCCGCAGCCTGCGCGCCGGGAGAAGTATCCCGTGGCGTCACGTAGCATAGGTCTGGGCGCGGCGATCTTTGCCCTCTTGGGCGCCCCGTGCGCCATCGGCACGCTGGTAAGTCCAATCGCCCTGGGACTGGGTGCGGGGGCATTGTTTGGGGCAGTGGCGGCCTCCTGGGCATTCGTCGACAAGACATTGCTCCAATACCTCTTCTTCACCATTGCGATGCTAGGAACCGTGGCAAACCTCTACACTATCTGGTACGCCAAGCGCCTCCGTCGGCGTGGCGGGGGGGGGGCATGATGGCCATGACGCGCGCGGAACGTTCCCGTGTTATGCTGGTGGCAGGATTATCTCCGGTCACCGTGCTGGTGGTAGCGGGCGAGCTATTTCTTCATGCCTTGTCGCCCCCCATGTGACCATGCGATGCAATCTATCATGCGCCGATGGCGCACCATGAAGGATGAAAACGGCGTGCGCTGTCATTCTGAGAGCTTGTGAAGAAATTGGTTAGTCCCTATCTAGCGAGTTGTCTCGCTCATATCTGGGTTTTCAATAAATTCACAAACTCTGAGCGAAGCGAGCGCAGCGAGCGTAGTCGAAG
>JACQUA010000175.1 GCA_016210565.1 Chloroflexota bacterium | reverse complement strand
TTCCCACATTACCGGAATGCCTCTCTTCTGCACCGCCTCCGACAGGTACTTGAAAAATGCTGCTCCGCCGCGGTATTTGCCGGAAGGCTTAGGAAAGATAAAACTGCAACTCTCGGACCCCGGCAGTTCAGGAAAGTCAGAGTTGAAGACCCTCCCATCGACGATTGTTGTCCCCGGCTGTTGTCTCATCGTTGGCCCTATGCTCTCCTCTCCGCCCACCGGAACGCCGATCTCTTGAATCCAATCAACGTTGCTCACCAGATAATCAGCCAGGACCGAAAAAAGTTCCTTCCGCTCGGCATCCACAGTCTCGTTGGAAATCCTGGCGAGTCCTTCGAGATATTGAATTGTCCTCTTCGCGTCTGTGGGCCACAGCCACCCCCCGCCGCCAGCCATGCGTGTATTGGGGGTATGCCTTGTTTCTGTTGGGGAATCGCGGGGCTGCTTCTCTACAATGAGCACCTTTGCCCCGGCATCGTGAGCAGCAATTGCGGCCACTGCCCCGGCGCCGCCGTAACCCACAACAACTACTTCGGCTTCTTCCGTCCACCCGGTTTGCCTGTTCATAGCCATGCTTCTCCTTGTCCCGGCATATGGGCCGCGGGCGCGGTGGATAAACTATGCGTTGATCACCACTTCCTCACCTTCCCAGGTGAATCTTGTATTGAAACCGACAGCACGGCTAATGTCCTCGATGTACCGGAATATGTCCTGGGCCCTTTCGTCTTTCCGGGTCAGGGGTTCAGGATCAGTCCAGTTTTCCAGCATGACTGGAACATAGGAAACCTTCTGTATCTTCTTGTCCGCTATGACACACTTGAGTATGAGTGATTTCGCCATCTCGGCGGGATGGGGCGGCCCATAGAGCTTATGCATGGCGTTTGCCCAGGACTTCAGCAATATCATCTGGCGCAGCTCGCCTTCTTTCGCTGCGATCCGATGTTCCATGGCAAAGTTGGACATGGCGTGCATGATGACCTTCCCCTTGTAAACCTCTATCCCCTTTAGTATGTGGGGGTGATCCCCGATTATCAGGTCTGCACCCGCATCTATTGCCGCATGCCCTACCTCGTAATCATAGTCGGGGATAACGACTGGCGTATGATGCAGGCCCCAGTGTGGAGCAACCACTACTATATCGGCCAGCTCCCTGGCTTTTCGTATGTCCTCGATCATGTTCTGCAGGTCTTCCTTGTAGGCGAAGGTGATGATCGACGGTGGAGTTCCGGGCTGTGGGTCTGCCTGTTCGTATAACGTATGAATCCTGACCACGGCCGTGCCGGGCTTGTTATCTTCAGCCATAAACCCATCGGGCCCTACGCATAAGTAGCCGAGGAAAGCTATTCTTACACCCTTGCGCTCCACGATGGCCGGCTTTCTTGCCTCGGTCATATTGCGGCCGGCGCCGCAGACCGCGATGCCCAAAGCCTCAAGACGCTCCCTGCACTCAACAATCGCATCCACACCCCAGTCTCCGGTGTGGTTGTTGGCCAGAGTGCAAACGTTAAAACCGGCCGCGGCCAGGGCTGGCATCTTGGCCGGGTCGTGGGCCATGGCGTAGTACATGTTCGGGGATCCCACCGTTGCGTAGGGAGTTTCGCAGTTAAAGAAGGCAATGTCTGCCTTTCTCAGGATGGGAAGAGCCCTGGCGAAAGTGGACTGCTGGTCTTTTTTGGCAAGCACTATGTCGCCTACGCCAATCAGGGTAAGTGAAGTTTCCCGTTCCTCGCTCATGTAATCCTTTTCCTTTGTATGGTTATCGCTGACAGATCGTGCCGCGGGATTTCAAGATGGTACAGAACCATCTGGAATGTTCCGCTGTTGTCTCCACGTAGTTTGTCTTCGCGCCAACGTACGGCAGGGGGCGAGATAGGCCCGCCCCTCCCCGGCAAAATAAGACCGGACCCAAGCGCGGGCCGTCTCGCCCCCTTCAATCAGGGTTAACCCGTGACTCTAGGAGGGTCCTGAAAAAGCCTTCTTTTGTCCACCTCCCCCTTTGAAAAAGGGGGATTTTTCGCTTCTGAAATCCCTCTCAATCTCCCTTTACGAAAGGGAGAGGGAACGCTCCAAACCCCTTTTTCAGCACTCTCCTAGGTCACGGTTGACCGAAAAGGGGAGCGAAGTCCTCTTTTATCATCTTCAGATACTGCAGCCCTTCCATCGCTTCGGCTTTGTCGGTCATGTAATCGCCGGGCCGTGGGTTTATCAGGGGGTGCTGACCCGCGGGAGGGGGTATGTCCCCCCGGACGGTGTTCAGGCCGCTCATTTGCGACATCGCCGTAAGCCCTTCCTTGCTGAGAGCCCAGTTGGCCCATAGCTGGGTGGCCGCGGGGTGGGGGGCATTCTTTGTCGCGTGCCAGGCGGAAAGTCCCGAAGCTAATCTTCGCGGTTCCGGGGTATCCAGGAGGTCAACAGGGGCCCCTTCCTGCATGAACTGGAGGGGTATTTCCATGTTCAATCCCAGGGCTATGGCAAACTTCCCTTTGGCTACCCACTCGGTAAGCTGGCGAACGTCCCTAGTGGTCACCTCCATCCCTTTGGCCATCTCTCTGAAATATGCTCTACCTTCCGCCTCATTGGGAAAGACGTTCTTGAGGACCATGCGATACCAGTAGAGGCCCGGGCCTGTTACGCTGGTGTCACGGTAAACAACCTTCCCCTTCCATTTCGGATTCACGAAGTCGCGTATGCTTGCAATCTCTCCCTTTTTGACCATGTCAGTATTGATAACCGGGATGGACTGAGCGGACAACATAAATAAGGCGACTCGAGAGTCGGGGGCGTCTACGAACGGAGGCTTCCCCTGAAGAAACTTGCTGGTGTCCTTAGAATCAGCCAGAACTAACATGGGTTGTACCGGGTCCGTTATTGGCTCCAGCCCGAGTTGGAAATAGGGCTGTGTCCCGATGCTTATTATGTCTGCACTGTAGATCCCCGCCCTTCTTTCCCTGTTTATCTTTTCTATCACCGCGGTACCCGAAGCGCCTATCAGCCACTCGACCTCCACGCCAAACTTATCGCTCCAATACTTGGCAATAGCGGCGTTCAAGCCAGGTGCACCACCCGCTGTCGCAATGGTAAGTTTCCCTTCGGCTCTTGCGTCTTTGAGCACCTTCTCCCACTGTACCTGCGAAGCCGGTTGTTGCTCTGGCCTGGCCGTTGGCGAAGGCGCCGCGGTCGGTGCGGTCGGCGTGCACGCCATTAAGCCGGAAATCAATATCAACAGAACTACCACGGACAACTTGATCTTCATGTGAGCTTCTTTCTCCTTCTTGCTTCGTGTCGAAGTATGACCTGGGGTCGGATTTCGGTTTATGCGGCGGGAACCCCGGTGTGACCCGTGGGCTAACTTCGACAGCGGTGGTTCCGGCCCGCCTCCGGCAACGATGATTTCCCGTCCGTTATCAGCCTCACTGCCTCCCCTCCAAGTCCGTCTTGTATTAACTCGTGAGATACTCTCATCTGGCACTCCGTCTCTATTCTATGTGACTTTCTGTCCTTTTTCCACCTGATCCCTCTCCTGAACCGGGCTGGATTCAAGGGTAACATACGCCACCCTGGGATCAGCTGTCTATGATGCTGGTCAATTGGACATGAGATGGAGAACGCCGCGTGTCATCTCTCTACGGTTGATTTTCGACCAACACTTCTCTTTGGCAGGAACTCGGGCCGGATGCATCCCGTTTATCCAACACCGCATTTCTAAGATATGCTGCGTATGGGATACTGGTACAAATGGCGATGATATTTATCATCGCACTGGTCTTGATAGCCGCTTTGAATTACGGCACGAGGTATCTCTATAGGGAGGGCCGGGATCACCATGGATGCGGTTGCCGGCCTGCCGGGCCTTCGATGAGAGGCTGAGCTTACGAACCACTCAAGACCGGCGTCTCACGACTCTATGACCGTCGCCTCATCACCCTCGATGATCAACTTGGTGCCAAATTCCTTCGAGCTCTCCTCCTGAAACTTCACAACCTCTGCTCCGGCTTGACTCGCTGCTGAAAGAGGTTCGGGCTGACCCTTCTTGTTCAACAGCACCGGTACAATGGAAATCCTTTGGATCTTCTTATCAACTATGGAACACTTTACAATCACGGTGTTCCTGGAAACAGGAGGGTGCTGGTTGGTAGGGTAGTCGGGATCGTATTCCTCGTCGATTCCCCACCGCTCCCTGTTCCTCTCCCTGCCCCTGCGACGTATTTCCTCGGGCACATTGTACGGACCATACTTCTCGATGATTTCCTTGGGTACGATCGCATAGGCATCGAAGGCGAAATTACCCATGCTATAGAAAATTGCCTTGCCCCTGTAGACCTCGATGGCGTGCAACAGGTGCGGGTGATGACCCAGTATCAAATCTGCGCCGGCATCGATAACCATGTGCCCCACTTGCTTCTGATAGTCCGCCACCATCCCCCGTGCATGCTGTACCCCCCAGTGACACGACCACACCAGCACATCTACCTGGGGGCGCAGCTTCTCGATATCCTCAATTATTTCCTTCACATCTTCTTCCCTGGGTATAGTGTAAATCCTCGGAGGTAAGCCTGGCTGGTCGAATTCCCTGCGCTCGTAGGCAGTCGCCACCCTGAGTTGGGCCATGCCCGGCTTGCTGATATCAACATTATAGTTGGGAGGGACGATGGCGATCCGTCCCAGGAATCCGACACGGGCGCCTCTCACCTGCATGATGGCCGGCTTTCGTGCTTCATTTAAGTCCTTGCCAGCGCCAATGACTGCCACCCCCGCCGCCCTGACGTTTTCAATGCTATCTACAAAGGCTTCAAGGCCGTAGTCTAGGTTGTGGTTCCCGGCGCATGAGACGATATTAAACCCGGCGTTCTTGACGGCGGAAAGGTTCCTGGGACTGATATGCAAGGCAACGGGACGGTAGATCTGAGGGGCGCCTTTTTCACTATACGTCCCTTCAAGTTGAGCAAACGTGATATCTGCTTCCTTCAACACAGGTCTTGCGAGGTCAAAGAGGTCATCGGGTGTAGCGCGGCTCGGGGAGATGTCTCCGACCGCGTAGAGAGATATCGCCTGATTAGCCATTCTCTTGTTTCTCCTTACATCCTTTTCTCGGAAAATACCATGGTGGCACAGGCGTCCCCGCCTGTGGGCCGCGATTTTCGCCGTTCATGGCGCTTGGCCGGCCAACCGTGGAGGATTGATTCAGCTTGAGCTCGAAAGCTAGGCTGAGACTCGCAGGTTATCTCCTGAGCTTTTCAGCAGCGGCGTTGGCGCCGGCTATGCGCCCAAAGGCAATAGCCTCAGCCGTGTTGCCGCCACCCTGATAAAGCATGCCCCATGCCGAGCCCAACTCGCCGGCTGAGTACAGCCCGGGAAGTGGGGTATTATCAACCCGCAATACCTGTCCTCTGGCATTGCGTTTTGGGCCTCCCTGGGTATTGGCGCCGCCGGGCCAGAGTTTCACAAAATAGTAGGGCG
>JACQUA010000166.1 GCA_016210565.1 Chloroflexota bacterium | reverse complement strand
CTTTCTCGCTCGCTCGGTAACATTTTTCATGATTTAGCAGACATGCCTTGGGTTACATTTTAGATGATTCAATTCGCGGTATTGACACTGTTCTTACTGCAGGTTATACTCAGCGTAATCCTCAGTGCTTGGCTGGCCAGGCGACATCAAGGATGAAAATAATGGCTCTCACAGGCACGGCGGCCTGTGGTACCGGGGCTATTTCCCAAGCGAGGTAAAGAAATGGCCGTCAAGATAGCTATCTCAATTGAAAAGCCCCTCTTCGACGAAGTCGAAGCTCTGGCTAAAGAAATGAAGGTCTCGCGGAGTCATCTGTTTTCGCTGGCCACCCGGGAGTTAATTCAACGTCGCAAGAACCAGAAGTTGATCGATGCCATCAACGCCGCATATGAGGAGCCGGCCGACGCCGCGGAAGCAAGGCTGAGAGCGCGGATGAAATCCAGGCATCGCCAGTTGGTGAAAGACCAGTGGTAATCAACCAGGGCGACGTATTCTGGGTTGACCTGGGCGAGCCCTCAGGCTCTGAACCGGCGTACCGTCACCCTCACGTGGTCATCCAAAACAACGTGTTCAACCGGAGTCGCATCAACACCGTTGTCATGTGTTCGTTGACCTCCAATATCCAACGGGCAAAGTCGCCCGGCAATGTGCTGCTCGAAGAAGGCGAGGCCAATCTTCCAGAACAAAGCGTGGTCAACGTTACCCAGATCTTCACGGTGGACAAACGAGACCTGGTGGAGAAGATCGGCGCCCTTCCCCGTGGCCGGATGGCCCAGGTGCTGGAAGGAATCGAACTGGTCATCAGACCGCGGGACATCAAGGAGTGAGCGTCCCCGGGAAAGAGAGGGTGTTTGGTGGGTTCGCGCAGCCACCCCACTTCCTCGCCTCCCCTCTGTGCTTAACCCACCCTACGTCTTGAATCCCCCTTAGTCCCCCTTTTTCAAAGGGGGATCTACCTCCGTCCGAACTCTTTTTCCAGCTTGCCTGAGCTCAGGTGCAGCATGGTGGGGCGGCCGTGGGGACAGGTGCGGGGCGACTTCGATTTCTCCAGGAGCCGGACGAGTTCCCTCATCTCCTCGCCGCCCAGGGTCTGTCCGGCCTTTACCGCGGCATGGCAGGCCAGGGACACAGCGATTATCTCCTCCCATACAGCCTCGGCCTGACCCTCGGCGAGGGCATCGATCACCCCCATCAGGGCTCCGGCGATGTTCCGGTCTTTGAGCACCGCCGGAACGCCCCTGACCAGATAGCTGGTCTCGCCGAACGGCTCGAGGTTGAACCCGAAGCCCGCCAGGACCGGCGACTTCTCCTTGAGGACCAGCGCCTGCTTGCCGGTAAGCTCCAGGGACAGTGGTTCGAGCATTCCCTGCACCGTCACATCCTGGCACTCCCGCTGCAATTTCAGGTCCTCATAGAGGACCCTCTCGTGGGCGGCGTGCTGGTCGATCAGGTAAAGCCCCTCCGGCCCCTCGGCGATGATATAGGCGCTGGATAGCTGCCCCAGCACGCGAAGGATCGGGACCGCCGGCAGCGGGGCCGCCGGCTTCTGGCCGACGGGGGTGAGCGGCGGCGCCGGCGGACGCGCCGGCGCGTCCCGGGAGAGGTCTTCCCACAATATCTGCCTCGTTTCGGCCTGGCCCGCCAGGTCATGCATCCTCACTTCAATCTCGGGCACGGGAGACTGGCGTATCAGCGTCTGCTTGACCACCTTTTGCACCGCCGCAAAAACGGCCTGTTCGCTGCGGAAGCGGACCTCCATCTTCGTCGGGTGGACGTTCACGTCCACCTCGGGAAACGGCAGGACGATGTTCAGTACCGCCAGCGGGTGTTTGCCCGTCATCAACAGCCCTTTATAGGCATCTTCAACAGCGAAGGTCAACGTCCGGCTGCGCACCCAGCGGCGGTTCACGAAGAAACTAAGATAGCCCTGGTTGGCCCGGGTCACCGCCGGCGGGCTGATGAGGCCGATCACGGTGACATCGGTGTTCTTCTCGTCACCCCGATGTATCGGGGCTTCCAGCATAGCCTGGGCGACCTCGAGGCCGTAAACCGCCGCCAGGCAGTCCCGGAGGTTGCCGTTGCCCGGCGTCTGCAAAGCCAGGCGACCCTCCACAAAGAGGCTGAACTTTACCTCGGGGAAGGCCAGGGCATAGTGGTTGACCACGTTGGCGATATGGCCGCTTTCGGTAGCCGCGGACTTGAGAAACTTGAGGCGGGCCGGAACGCTGGAGAACAAATTGCGCACGGTGACCGTTGTCCCCGGGGTCCGGACCCGGGAAGTTCTTTCAGCCAGGACGTTGTCTTTCATCAACAGGTAGACGCCGGCCTCTTCCTGCCCGGTCTGGGTCAGCATTTCCACCTGGGCCACGGCGGCGATGCTGGCCAGCGCCTCTCCCCGGAAGCCCAGGCTCCTGATGTTCTCCAGGTCTTTGAGCCCGGATATCTTGTTGGTGGCGTGGCGACGGAAGGCCAGGGTAGCCTCGGCGGCGGGAATGCCCGCTCCGTTGTCCGAGATACGGATCATGGCCACGCCGCCGCCCCTGGCCTCTACGGAGATTTCGGTGGCGCCGGCGTCAAGGGAGTTTTCTATCAGTTCCTTGACTACCGAGGCCGGCCGCTCCACCGCCTCGCCGGCGGCGATTTTGGCAACAACGTCGGGGGAAAGGACTTTTATGGGCATGAAGGGAAAACCAAATATCAAAAATCAAAGGGCAAAATGACAGACCAAAATGGAAAGGGCTATCAGCTTTCAATGGAGAGGCCGGCGGCGCGCGGCGGCAGTTTTGAATCTTGCATTGTCATTTTGCATTTTGACGTTTGGTTTTTGATTTGCTACTCGCTACTGGCTACTTCTTCTTACCGCGGTATTTCCAGTCTATAGAACGCCTCCGCCAGGGGAATGCCCTTTTCCTTGCCAAACATCTGCGCCCTTTCCCGGAGCCGTTCCTCCATTCCGACGCGATCTTTGAACTGGCTCTGGTGGCAGAGCACCGCTTTCAGCTTGCGGTCGAACGTCCCGGTGACGTCCACCAGGTAGTTCGGCCTGGGCGCCGTCCAGAAATAGACCTCGGCCACTTTGTGCGGCGCCAGCCCCATCTTCTCGTGCTCCGGGTAAGACAGCCGGTCCCGGGCGTAGGGGAAGACGGCATCCATCACGACCCGGCCCGTGATGCGGTGGTCGCGGTGGTACATATACTCCCGGTGCGGATCGCAGGTCAGGACGCGGTAGGGCTTGAGTTGCCGGATCAGCCGGACGACATCGCCGCGGAACTGGGGCGTGTCCTCCAGGCCCCCGTCCGGGTAATCCAGGAATATGACCTCTTTCACGCCCAGTACCCTGGCCGCGGCCAACTGCTCTTCCCGCCGGATGCGCGCCAGCCGCTCCGAGGTCATCTCCGGGTCGCTGCTGCCCTTGTCGCCATTGGTGCACATGGCGTAATAGACCTGTCTTCCCTCCATGGCCCATCGGCCGATAGTCCCGCCGGCGCCCATCTCCGGATCGTCCGGGTGCGGCGCCACCACCAGGATGCGTTCACTCGAATCGGTGACCAATGCAGACTACCTCCGGCTGGTACTTAATTGCAGGGCTCCCGGAAAGATTATTCGCTTCGCTCAGAATGACAGGTTACGTCGGCTGTCACCCTGAGCGAAGTCGAAGGGTCTTTCCCACCATTACGGCTTTCCGCCATGCTGCACTAGGCTTTCGGGGCGATCTTCGTGACCCATTCCCTGAGCTCTCGCGCCGCATCCCTGCACCACTCCTGCACATAGGGCTCCCGGCGACGCTTCAACTCAGCCCTGACCTCATCCTGGCTGAGGTTCTTGGCCGCCAGCTCGGCCCGCCAGCCTTCCATGAGCTTGTGGGCCACGGCTGGCCGCTCGATCCAATGGCCCAGCGGCCGCAGGTTCTTGTCGAAGAAGGCGACGACCGGGATCGACCGGAACTTCCCCTGGTTCAAGAACAGGTCCATGATGTCCTGGTTATCATCGCGGCGGAAGATGCGCATCTCGATGCCGGCCGCTTTGGTGATCTGGTCCATGACCGGCAGGGCGCGCCAGACGTCCGGGCTGGTGTCCCCTACCAGCACCAATACTTTCATCGAACTCAGTTTGCCCGCGTTCTTCCGGTAATGTTCGGCATCTTCCGGGGGGAGCTTGAACGCCTTTTCCACGTTCTGGAACTGCGGCTGGAATTCCCCCGTCTGCGGCAGGTACTCCGCGTAGGTGAATCCCTTTTTGTACCGCTCCGGGGTAATGACTTCGGCGATGGTGCTCATGGTGCCTCCTTCTTAGAGATTCAAGATTACAGATTGCCGATTACAGATTGCAGGTTCAAGATTCCCCACCCCGGTCATTGGTCATTCGGGTTGCGTCATTGATTCGTGATTCGGGCTTCGTCATTCGTCATTTCGGTTCCGGAGCCCGGGAATCCCAGCTTCCCAGCACCGAGCGGTACTGCTCGGCAATTTCCCTGACCACGCTCGGCCAGGCGTACGGTTCCACCGTCTTCCTGGCCTGACCGGCCATCGCCTGCCGCAAATCCCCATTATCGAGAACGGTCTGGCAGGCCGCGGCGATAGACTCGGGCGAAACGGCGTCCACCAGAAAACCGTTCACGCCCGGGCGGATCACCTGCGCCATAGCGCCCACCCGCGAGGCGATGACCGGGGTACCGCAGGCCAGGCTTTCCAGGGCCACCATGCCGAAGGTCTCGTAGCGGGAAGGCAGCAGACAGACATCGGCTGAAGCGTAGTACAGCGGTAACTCCTCATGCGGCACAACCCCACGGAAGTCAATGCGCTCCGCGATGCCCAGTTTCTGCGCCAGTTGCCGCAATTCGCCGAGCTTGCGTTTGTCCGACCCGTCGCCGCCCACGATGATGAGCCGGGCGCTCGTCTCCCCCAGCAGGGCCATCGCCCTCACCAGCGACTCGATCCCCTTTCCACGCTCGATTCTACCGACATACAACAGCAGCGGGCCACCTTTCAGTCCCAATGCCTGGCGGGCCTCGGACCTGGCGCGAGGCAGAAAAAGCTCCAGATCGACGCCGCAGGGAACAATGGCGATTTTCCGGTCCTTCACTTTGTAAAGCCATATCAAGTCCAGTTTCTCGCTGACCGTCGAGGCTATGATCATCTCCGCCGACTCAAGGACATTCTCCTCCGCTCGCTGCCTGACCTCCGGCTCAGCCCCCGCGCCCACGTAAATGTTTTTGGCCCGCGCGGACGTATGGAGCATCGCCACGTGGGGGATTCTCCACTGACGGGTCAACTCCACTCCCACTAGGCCGGATAGCCAGTAGTGGCTGTGCACCAGGTGGTAGCGGGCGTTCTCCTCCATGGCGAAACGCTTTATCTCCCGGACGATATCCGGCAACAGCGCCACCATACCCAGCTTGTCCCCCTCGTAGCTCACCGGCAAATGAATAAGCCTCACATTGGAGGAAGGCAGTTCGTCCTCCTCCGACGCCGTCCGGTGGGTCGTGGTGAACACGTCGACGCCGATGCCCATTGCCCCCAGGCCGAGGGCCAACTGCTGGACGTAGACATTCATCCCGCCCGTGTCCCGGCGGCCGGGCGCGTCCAGCGGACAGCTATGCAGGCTGAGCATAGCCACTCTAAGGGGAGAAACCCTCATAGCGGAAGACCAAAGATGACAAGCCAAAGATCAAAAGTCAAAAATCAAAATGACAAATCAAAATGCGAAGAGGCCGTCGGCTTTCAGCTAACAGCTATCAGTCCTCCCCGCCCCGGCGCGGGGTGGGGGCTGACGGCTGAATGCTGTTAGCTGTTAGCTTTCTGCAATCTGTCATCTGTTATCTGTAATCTGTAATCTGTAAATCGAGAACGGCTTCCCGCCCAGGTGAAACTTATAGTCCTCGGCGCCTCTCAAGAAATCATACGTCTTGCGACCGTTTTCGATGGCTTCCTTTATGGTCATGGCCTTACACAGCAGCCCCACGCTGAGCGGCGCGAAATCGGGATCATAGCCGCTATTATACAGGTAAACGGTCCCGTTGAAATCAAAACAGAGGGTTGCCGCCACGCGCTTGCCGTCCAGTTCCAGAAAACCGACCCGCACCCAGTCGCCTAACCCTCGCGCCAGCCGGCGAAAGAAAGCCTCTCTTTCCGGCGTCAGAAAGGCCTTTTTGTCGTCCCGGCTGATGCGAAACAGGTGGAGGAAATCGTCCATGTCCGCGTCTCGCGGGGCGCCGCTGCAAAAGCGCGCTTCTCCAGCCTGCTGGAGATTCCTCAGCTTTCGCTTCAACTCGTGGCGGTCTTTGCCCTTCAGCAGACCCAAATAGGCTTCCCAGGTTGAAGGTAGCTCCAGGGTGAACGACACGTCGATGACTTCAGTCCCGACGGTATATCCCTGCGCCGCGGCGCACTGCGGCAGGTTCTGCCACAGCACCGAGTCCGGCCGGAGCGGGAAAAGGTCCAGCGCCGCCCGTGCGCCCGCGCCGTCCCGGAGCAACGCCTCAACTACCTTCCCTTCCCGGCCCGGCAGAGCCAGGGCATCCAGGTAATCGCACACGTCCTTGTCGCCAAGAAGGGTAACGCCGTCGCTCTTCTCCATCAGCGGGACGAGACCGGCCAGGCGCCCGTTCTCCTCGAGTTTCAGCAACCGCAAATCACCCGCGCCCAGGCTCTCCCACCAGACGCGCGCCCACTGCGGCGTCAGGAAGATATGCTCCGCCGCCCCGGCCGAGACCAGCCTGAGCCAGTCTGCTTCCACAGAACCCAGGTCTCGAAAGCATTGTACATTTACCACGGGTGTAATCGGACTTGTCATTGTCTGAGAACATTCCCCGCGACCGGTCAACCTCTCCCCCTTTGAAAAAGGGGGAAATCGGGCCGCCCGCACCTCCCCCTTCTTCAAAGGGGGATTCAGGGGGATTTGAATGCCCATATCATACCGCTTTGCCCTATCCAATTCAAGGAAACGGACCGGTCCTTTGAGAATCAAAACTTGCCCAAGATGGAAAGAGAAGGGGCGAAACCACGAATTAACACGAATGAACGCGAATGGAAACCAGGAGAGAGGGCGGTTGCTACTCTGCTTGGGGCCGGACCGGGGAAGCCGCACCATTCGTATTATTCGTGGTTTCGTCATCCCCGCGGCTCGCTCCCGGGCCGCTCTGGAGCGACAGTATCTTCCTACTCTTCCTACTCTTCCTACTCTTCCTACTCTTCCTACTCCTCCTACTCCTCCTACTCCTACTCTTCCTACTCCTCGCCTGACTTGCCTTTGCTCAGATTTGCGTGTAAACTTTTCTCTATGCATCACCGGAAACCGTCCCGGTAGCTACAGAAACCACCTTGAACGAACGACAAATCATCAGAACATCCTGCAAGAGCTGCCACGGCACCTGCGGCGTCCTGGCCACCGTTGAAAACGGGCTAATCACCCGCATCGAAGGCAACCCGGACTGGCCCACCCGCGGCACCATGTGCTCCAAGGGGCAGGCGGCGGTTCAGGAGGTCCACAACCCCAACCGGCTCAAGTATCCGCTGAAAAGGAAAGGGGAAAGAGGAGAAGGGAAATGGGAGAGGATTAGCTGGGAGGAGGCACTGGACACCATCGCCGGCAAGATCAAGCAGGCCAGAGAGGAGCACGGCGCCAATTCCGTGGTTATCGCCCAGGGTACCGGCCGCGGCTACAACAACTTCACCATGAGGCTCACCGGGTCCATCGGCACCGGTAACCTGATGGGTCCGGCCCATGTCTGCTACCTTCCCCGCCTCATGGTCTTCTCGGGCACCGCCGGGGGCCGGCTCTTCTGCGACTTCCACGGCTGGGGCGGCCAGTACCCGAAGACGATCATCTCCTGGGCGCGCCAGATGGAAGTGACCAACGCCGACGGCGAAATGGGCGTCTGGTTTCTGGACGCCCTGGAAAAAGCGAAGAATTATATCATCATCGACCCCCGCACCACCCGCCTGGCCGGACGCGCCAGCCAGTGGTTGAAGGTGCGCCCCGGCACGGACGCCGCGCTGGCGCTGGGCATGATGAATGTCATCATCAACGAGGGTCTCTACGACAAGGAGTTCGTCCATAACTGGACTCACGGCTTCGACAAACTGCGGGAGAGGGTCCAGGAATACCCCGTCGATAAAGTAGCCGGAATCACCTGGGTTCCCGCGGAACAGATCGTCAAGGCCGCCCGCGCCTTTGCCGCCGATACCCCCGGCGCCATCCTCATCGGCGAGCCGCTGGAAGCCGGAAACAACTGCACCCAGACCATCCGGGCGATCATGTGCCTGCTGGGCATCACCGGCAACATCGAAAGGCCGGGCAGCATGATGGTCTGGATGCCCACTTCGGCGGGAAACCTGGAGGATTTCGGGCGCGAGGTCCGGGTCCCCGAGGAGAACCGCCAGGCCATTATCGGCGGCGACAAGCACCGCCTGTGCGTCCTGGCC
Source organism: Chloroflexota bacterium (assembly GCA_016210565.1). Classification (GTDB taxonomy): domain Bacteria; phylum Chloroflexota; class Dehalococcoidia; order JACQUA01; family JACQUA01; genus JACQUA01. The sequence continues at coordinate 26,701 of JACQUA010000166.1, read as the reverse complement.
CGCCTGGCCCACGCCGAGACCGTCTTCCGGCAGTTGAATGACGGGACTTCCCAACTGAGGGTGATGCACGTCCAGGGCAGCAACCCGCTCCTGTGCTACGCCAATACCCGGGAGGTGTTCACCGCGCTGATGAAGGCGCCGTTCCTTTCCGTGGCCGACCTGTACATGTCGCCCACCGCCGAATACGCGGATATTGTCCTTCCGGTAGCCCACTGGCTGGAATACGACGGCATCTGGGATGAACACGCCATGTTTTACTTCACGGCTATCCGGAAGGTGGTGGACCCTCCGGGCGAAGCCAGGAGCGACCCCTGGATTTTCAACGAGATCGGCAAACGCGTCGCCCCGGAATGCTGGTTCGACACCACCGACGACCTCTGGGACTACTTCATACGGAAGTCGGGCCTCACGTGGCAGCAATTCAAGGAGAAGGGCTATTTGGCCCGGATGGGCAAGGACCAGTTGTATTACAAGTACAGGACCGACTACTGGAGGCCCGGGGGCGGCTTCCGTACCCAGACGGGCAAGTTCGAGCTGTATTCCACCCAACTGGAAAGCCTCGGCTACGACCCGTTGCCCTATTACCAGGAACCCAACGAAAGCCCCTACGCCACCCCGGATCTGGCCGGAGAGTACCCGCTGATACTTTCGGCGGGGGGCCGCCTCCCCTACTACTTCCATTCCCAGTACCGCCAGCTTCCCTGGCTCCGGGAGCGCCAGCCTTACCCGCTGGTGCAGGTCAATCCTCAGACGGCAAAGGAGCATGGCATCAAAGACGGCGACTGGGTCTGGATCGAAACGCCGCGGGGCAGGATAAAGCAGGTGGCGGAGCTGTTGCCCACCCTGGACCCCCGGGTGGTCATCTGCCAGTCATCCTGGTGGTACCCGGAAAGGCCCGGGCCGGACCACGGCCTGTGGGAAGCCAGCGCCAATGTCCTGACGGCCAGCGACCTGCCGGCCGATCCGTGCATTGGATCAAGCACCCTCCGGGCATTATTGTGTAAAATATACAGGGCCGGTTGACGCTGTCATTCTGAGCGCAGACGAGCGCCAGCGAGTCGAAGTCGAAGAATCTTTGGCTGAGCGCAGACGAGCGCCAGCGAGTCGAAGTCGAAGAATCTTTGGCTGCCTGCGCAACCGGGGCGAAAGACCCTTCGCCTGCCCCTTCGCTTCGCTCAGGCCACTGCTCAGGGTGACATTCAACACGCCGACCAAAATATCAAGGAAGGAAACTCCGAAATGCAAAGAGCGATCTTTCGAGACAAAGATAAGTGCGTGGGCTGCTACGCCTGCGTTGTCGCCTGCAAGATGGAGCACGGCCTGGCCCCCACTCCCGTCTCCCCGCCCGAAGCCGAACCCAAAGGGGTGAGCCTGACCAGCGTCTACCGCTACGGGCCGTTCATGGAAGGGGACCGCGTCATCCAGTACTACGTCCCCATGTCCTGCATGCACTGCGTGGACGCCCCGTGCATCCAGTCGTGTCCCAAATCGGCGCTCCGCAAGGACGCTGAGACCGGCATCACCGTGGTGGACAAGGAAAAATGCATCGGCTGCCGTTTCTGCCTGTGGGTCTGTCCCTACGGCGCGCCACGATACAACGAACAGGGCAAATGCGAACTGTGCGACCTCTGCGAGCGGCGTTTCCACGAGGGCAAGAAGAAGACGGCCTGCGAAGCCGTCTGCGTGGCCAGCGCCATCTTCTCCGGCACGATTGAAGAAGTGGCTGATTTCAAGGCTAAGAAGGCTGCCAAGAAGCTCGTTGAAGGCGCCGCGGTCATCTAAGCCACCCCTGCCCTTCCTCTCCCCCGATGGGAGAGGATTAAGGTGAGGGTGCACGAGATAATGACGAATTACCAAGCACGAATGGCGAATCAATCACCCATGCGCCGATGGCGCACCATGAAGGATGACAATGTCATTCTGAGCGAAGACGAGCGCCAGCGAGTCGGAGTCGAAGAACCTTTCGGATGGGTGGAGACGAAAGACCCTTCGACTGCCCCTTCGCTTCGCTCAGGGCTCCGTCTCAGGGTGACATTTTCTGAGCAATTCCAATGACCCATGACCAATGCAAGACCCTTTTGAACATTCGAGTTTTGAGCATGGATTCGTCATTCGAATTTCGTCATTCGTAATTTCGTGGTCCGCGTTCCTTCCCCGGGCCAGACCACCGGCCAGGAATCCTAACTCGAAACCAGCATGGAGATAGTCATCCTCGGTTACGGCCCCGCCGCCCTCAGCGCGCTGACGGCCATCCACGGCTGCCCCCCATCTCCGAAAGGAGAGGAAATCGAGACCACCGTCATCACCGCGGAGCCGCATCCGCCCTACTCCCCGATGTTCCTCATCGAATACGCCTTCGGACAGGTGAGCAGGAGGCAGCTTTACCTGCCGCAAATCCCTTCAGCCAACGGCAGGCTGAAGGTGGTTGCCGGGCGCAAGGCAACTGAAATCCAGGCTAACGAAAACAGGGTGCTCCTCGATGACGGAGAGATTATCCCCTACGACCGGCTGCTCATCGCCACCGGCGCCTCGGCGCTGAAACCGCCGGTCAAAGGCCTGGACAAGCCCGGGGTCTTCTTCATCAACCGGCTCGATGACGTCCTCCGGCTCAGGGCGCGAGTCCGCCGGGCCTCGAACGCCGTAATAGTCGGGGCGGGGGCCATCGGCATCGAGACCGCGCTTGCCCTGGCTTGCCAGGGCAAGCGCGTCACCATCGTCGAGGCGGTACCCCAGATTTTGCCCCTCATGCTGGACGCCGACCTTGCTGCCTTCGTCCAGGCAAAACTGGAAGAGCGGGGCGTCCATTTCCTTCTGAACAGCCCGGTGTGCGAGGTCCTGGGCAAGCGGCGGGCCGATGGCGTCGTGTGCGAAAAGGAGGTCGCCGGCGACCTGGTGATTGTGGCCGCCGGGTTCAGGCCGAACATGGGTTTCGTCAATCCCGCCGGGATCAAGACCGCCAGGGGCATCCTGGTCAACGACCGTATGCAGACCAGCGCCCCCAACATCTACGCCGCCGGGGACGTTGCCGAGGCGCGGAACCCCTTTGCCGATAGATACGAGCTCAATTTCACCTGGTTCAGCGCCCTGGAGCAGGGACGGGTGGCAGGGTCCAACATCGGCGGCCGGACGGCGCGGTTATTCTACTCCCCGTCGCTGAACGTGCTCAAGGGACTGGACTTCGCCGTGGCGTCAGTGGGCCAGAAAGTCAACCCCGCGGAGTACGAACTGGTCTTCTTCGCCGACGAACGGGCCGGGACTTTTGAAAAGGTCTACCTCAAAGGCGGGTACATCGAACACTACCAGTCCATCGGCCTGCCCTACAAACTCGGCTACATCTACAACCTGGTCAGAAACCGGAAGAAGGTCTCTTCCAGGGCCCAGCTTGCCATCAAGGACTACAGCCCGGTATACGTGGGCTAGCCGGTACCACAGGCGTCCCTGCCTGTGCGCGCCCATGCCCTGTCATTCCGACCGAAGGGCTTTCGGCGCCCGTAGCAACCCCGACCTGTCGGGGTCGTGCACGGTTGGCCCCCAGCGGTCCGACACCCGCAAGGGGTGTCGCTAAGGATCATCGCTATGCAAATATACACCGTAGGTCACAGCAACCACACGCCGGAGAAGTTCCTGGAGCTCCTGGCTAAGGCAAAGATAGAGGTCCTCGCCGACGTCCGGACTAACCCGAACAGCAAGTGGGCGCCCTGGGCCAACCGCGACAGCCTGAAGCAGCTCCTGGGTTCCGCGGGCATCGGATATCTGTACCTGGGCGATGTCCTGGGCGGCCAGCCCGCCGACCCCGACAGCCACGACCCGGAGACCGGCAAGGTGGACTATGGCAGAATACGTCAGCAAGAGTACTTTCAGAGGGGACTGCAGCGGCTCATGGCGGAAGCCGGGACGCAGCGTGTTTGCATCATGTGCGCCGAAGAAGACCCCGGCGACTGTCACCGCAATCTGCTCGTGGGGGAAAGCCTGCGGCAGCAGAGATTAACCATCCGCCACCTCCGCGCCGACGGCCGCATCCAGACCGACGAGGACGTCTGGAAAGAAAAAGCCGGCATGCCGGCCGGCCAGGGTTCGCTTCCCCTATGAAACGCGGGGCCTTGTAGCCGCAGGTCTTTAGCCTGCCGGGGGGCGGGGCGTTGTAGCCGCTCCTTTCCGGGAGTCCACGACTCCGTCGGGACAGGTCTTTAGCTTGCGGGGGGCGGTGCGTAGCCCATGGCTTTAGCCTTGCGGGGTGGAGATAAGTGAAGTATCCAGACAGTTCAACCATGATCCGCATCTATACCATCGGCTTCACCAAAAAGACTGCCGGGCAGTTCTTCGAGGCCCTGCGCCGGAGCGGGGCCAGGTGCCTGCTCGATATCCGGCTGAATAACCGGTCCCAGCTCGCCGGCTTCACCAAGAGGGATGACCTGAAGTATTTCCTCGAAAAGCTGGCCGGCATGGAATACCACGAAGTACCGGCGCTGGCCCCTGACCAGGCCATTTTGAAAGAGTACCGCCAGACGCACGACTGGGCCGCCTACGAGAGTCAGTACCTCGAGCTGATCAAGAGCCGCCAGGCGGAAAACGCGGTGGAGATGAGATGGCTGCGAGAAGGGGCGGTCCTCCTCTGCAGCGAGCCCCTACCCGCGAAGTGCCACCGCCGGCTGGCCGCGGAATACCTGGCGCTCCTCAAAGGACCGGGCATAGAAATAGTACACCTGTAAGGGAAAAACCAAATTCCAAATTCCAAATTCCAAACGCCAAATCCCAGGCCAGGGCTTCAATTCCGAATGCCCGAACGCCAGAAGGCGGTCGCGGCAGGTTTGGAGTTTGGAGTTTCGGAATTTGTTTGTGATTTGGAATTTGGTTTTTGGAATTTGTTTGGCCATTCGTCATTCGAATTTCGTCATTCGTCATTCATTGGTCATTCGTCATTCGGACTTCGTCATTCAGGAGGCTTGTATGTGGCAGACCCTGGTCATCACCGATGTAACGCAGATGAAGGAAGCCGACCGCGTCTGCGTCGTGGGCATCAACCAGGATGCTCAGTGCATACGGCCGGTGGATGAAATCCGGGAAAGGGGCATCCCCCAAGACCTGCTTTTCTGCGGACGAAGCACCGTCCCCCGCAACAGCCCGATTATTTATCCCGGGGCGAGGGTATGGGTCGACCTGAACTTCATTCCGATCAGGCCCCCTCATATCGAGGACCGCGGTTTTGACGCTGCAACGCTGGCCGGCGACGGGCGCTGTGCCGATGAGGAATGGGAAACGATACTGCGCGCCGCCTCCTTCGAAACGGTGCAGGCCATGTTCGATTGCTTGGTCAAAGAGAGCAAATGGGTCAAGCCGGGGGCCCGCACCAGGTCCATCGGGACCCTGATCTTCCCGAGACTTGGGGAAATGGAACTTTCGGAGAACTCGGTCAAGCCCAGGCTGGCATTCAACGATACCCTCGGCCACCGGTACAAACTGCCGGTGAGCGACCTGGCCCTATGGAGGCACTGCTATTCCGCGGTCAAGCGGCTGGGCAAGGCCCCGCAGGAGGTCCTGGACGAGCTGGGCGACGCGGTAAGAAAGACGAAGCGGCAATACCTGCGCATCGGTCTGGCTCGCCCCTGGAAGCACGAAGAGTCCAACCAGACGCGGTGCTACCTCCAGGTGACCGGCCTCTACACCTTCCCCGACTACCTCGACGGCAAGAACTGGGCCGATTTCTGACACAAAGGCAATAGAAGTTGCATGGTGATGAACGCAGAAGACACGGTTTACACCGGGAAGCCCACAAAGGGGAGAGCACCAGGTGAATCAGGAGCCTCTGTGTCCTCCGCAGAATCTGTTTGCAATCGTGACCGAACAACCGTACAATTTTCCCAGGCGAACCCAAGACGGTGTCCAAATAAAGAAACGCTTGAGGATATGCAATGACAACTATTACCGTGGATCTTTCGGGGGAACCGCTGGAGAGATTGAGGGAAATGTCGGCTCGTTTGGGAGTGAGTCCGGAAGATCTCGTCCGGGTGAGCGTCGAGGAGTTGCTGACCCGGCCCGACAAGGACTTTCAGCGGGCATTGGAGTACACGCTGAAGAAGAATAGGGAACTCTATCGGCGATTGGCCTGATGCGCTATCTCACCCTGGGCGAAGTGCTTGAACTATACCGCGCAATCATGGAACAGTCAGGCGGTGCTGTCGGAATCCTCAATCTGGATTCACTTGAGTCAGCGTTAGCTCAGCCGCGTGCGACTTTCGCCGGGCAGGAGTTGTATCCCTCAATCTTGGAAAAGGCTGCTTCGCCTGGCTTCTCTCTCATCCAGAACCATCCCTTCGTGGACGGTAACAAACGGCCTGGGGCATGCGGCCATCGAGGTGTTTTTGGTCCTGAACCGCCTTGCGATAAGCGCCCCGACAGACGAGCAAGAGCAGGTGATTCTGCAGGTGGCAGCGGGAGCACTTAAGCGAGAAGGTTTCGCCGAGTGGTTGCAAGCCCATGTCGTGCCCAGGACATCCTGAGAGCCGTCCTTGCATTTCCAGCAGATTGCTGAATATACTCTACGCGCCCATTATCTTGACCGGCGTCAGTTGAATGAGTCGGCGATTGGAGGTGTTCAATGTCACTGGAAAGAATTCAGGCAATGCTGCAATCTTGCACGGCGTTTCCGCCGACGGACCTCTACAACGAGACGTGGCTGCTGCGGCTGATACTTGACTGGTTCTCCCGCAACAAAGTGGATGCCTATCCGCTGTCGTTTGCTGCCGATGCCCGCTGGTTCGCTGAGGCAGAATTGCGTTCGGCTTTCCTCCATCCCCCCACTTCCGGGGCCGGGCTTGCAGAAGGCTGGTCCCATTCCGACGGCGCTATCGGCCACTTCGAAATAGGGAAGTTCCATAAGTTCGACCTTTCGCTGCGGGAGGATGCTGTGCAGTTGGTAGTCCTGGAGGGGAAGATGTTCGCCCCGCTCACCCGCGGGGTGCGCCATGCGCCCTACTTTGACCAGGCCGCCCGCACCGTTGGCTGCATCGCCGAGACTCTGGCCCACTCGAAGCGACAACCGGCGCAGATGTCCCACCTCGGTTTCTACATCTTGGCGCCGCGGAAACGGGTCGAAGAAGGCGACTTGACCGGCCATATGAAGCCTTCCTCAATTCGCGACAAGGTGCAACGCCGGGTAAAGGAGTACGTTGAGGCGGGCGACCCTTCCAAACAGATATGGTACGTTGACTGGTTTGAACCCACCCTCGACCGCCTAAAATTGGGCGTACTGACCTGGGAAGAGGTAATCGGCAAAATGGAACAACTCGATGCGTTGGGAGCTGGTTCTATCAGGGACTTTTATAAGAAATGCCTTTTTCATAATCGTCAGGCAATCCGGGGTGATGAGACGCCCGTCACTCACTGAAAACCTGGGGAGCGGGTGTGTCGTACTGAGTTTCGTTTGTAATTCCGGACTAAATTCCGTACAATCTTCTCGCAGGGAGGAAGAACACACAATGGTTACGCGGATACTGACCGTAAGCGAACTAAAGGCCAGGCTAGGTGCGCTGATGACCGAGTTGGAGGCCGGGGGAGTACCCTTCTACATCACCCAGCACGGGAAACCGAAAGCCGTCCTGACCCGGTATGAAGAATACGAAGCGCTGCTGAAGAAACTGGAAGACCTGGAAGACCTCCTGGCGATGAAGGAAGCCCTTTCGACCCCGGAGGAAGAGGCCATCAGCCTGGAAGATTATGAGCGAAAACGCGCCGCCCGTGCTGGAAGTTAGACTTCGCAGCAAACGGGTACAACGGGAACTGGATGGGCTGCAAAGGGTAGACCACGACAGGATCGTCAAGAAACTATCCGGCTTATCCAGCGAGCCTCGCCCTGCGGGCTGCGAGAAGCTGGAAGGTCATATCTACCGGGTCAGGGTGGGGGACATAAGGGTAATCTACCTTATCGACGAGGCCAACAAACGCGTTGACGTTGGTGGCATCCGGAGGCGCAGTGAAAGCACCTACAAACGGGTCGAAGAACTGTTCCGGTAGCAGCCAGCCTGAAATCTCCTCTGAAAACGGGATTCGCCCCGTTTCACGCCCAATCACCCCGCCTCGCGCCTGCCTCCCGGGATACCTCGATTTCGGGCCTCTCCGGGATTGGCTCTCCCCGTTCCTTCATGCTCTCAACGATCATTTCGATTACTTCCCTGATGTTCTTGAGAGCCTCTTCCTTCGTATAGCCCCAGGTAGTCGCTCCTTTGAGAGCCGGGCAAAAGGCATGGTACGCCATCGTCCCATCTTCAAAGGGGTCTTCTTCCAGTACAACTTTGAAAAGGTAGGTCTTCACTTTCTGTCCTCGTGTTCTGTGATGCCGTCAACAACATTGTAGCCCGGTGTATCCGCCTTCTACAATTCAAGCGTGGGAGGCCTTGCAAGTCGTCCCCTTGCGAAGGTGAAAGGTGATCATTTGGGGCGGATGGTTGCCGCTACCTTGTCAACAAATTCCTCAGCCCATTCCAGTGCCTTCTGAGCTTCATCACGCGAGACTATTCCCATTTCGTCGTAGACGGCACGGTGACGCTTCTTTCTCATCTGGTTGAAAACATCCACCATCTTCTGGGTGATTTCCTTCCCGACAACTTCGCGCATGAATTCGACCACGGCCAGGTGCCTGTACGATCCGGAAGGCCGGTAACCTCTGGACGACATCATGGCCCTCCCCGCTTGCAACATAGCGTTGTAGGAGATGGCCAGAGACCAGTCGTAGCTCTCGGAACTCAAATTCTGACGGGCTGCCTCCACATCCCGCCTCGCCACAAGCAAGGCGTCGCTTGCTGCTTTTTCACTTACGGGTATTTTTTCGATTTTCTTGTCTTGCAGCAGCCTTTCTAAACTCATCCATGTCTCCAATCAAACCTATGACCGGCCTGGCAGCTATTTCAGCCAGGAACGGGTGTTTCCCCCGACACCTATTCTCAAACTCGGTGGTGCTCCACAAGATATAATTTACCTCTCTGCCAATTTGCCGCTCCACGTCACTTATCATCCCGACCACTTTTTCCTCAGGTACGTCCCCGATGATCAGCAAATCAATGTCGCTTTTTTCTTTCTCTTCGCCCCTGGCAAAAGACCCATAAATCAGGGCATAAGTCAGTCCTCCCAACCCCGACAGCTCTTTTGACAGAAAATCGCCCAGGCTTTCAGTTTTGAGGAATATTCTCTTAAGGTCTTCGTATATGGGTGAGGCCCGGTTCATCCGGTAGGTCTTCATATTGCCGCGCCTGTCGCCCGTTACCAGATTGATCCTTTGCAGCCCTGTCAGTTCTTTCTTAACGTACGGCGGCGAAAACCCGGTGAGCCGGGCGATTTCTCGCAAATGGAGCTCTGGTGACGGCCTGAACAGCAACAGTTCCAGTATTTTCACCCTGGCTTTTGAGGTAAAAAGTTTCTCTAGCATCTGTTAGTAATTCATTAACTATTGTAAATAAATAGCTAACATTTAGCATACTGGACTCATACCTCAATTGCAAACCGGTTATACGCCAGTCAATTCCACCGGTATGTTCGTCAGTTTGCGGGCGCCGGAAGCGGTGACGACCAGGGTGTCGCCGGACATGACGCCGGTATTCCCGCGCCATTTGGGGTTTTCGATGTCTATGTTGACTCCAAAGACCATGTTCTCCCGGATGACCACCTCGGGAATCGTGCCCATGGGATGATTCTGGACCAGGCAATTCGGACCGCCGAAGACCACCGTCGGGAACTCCGGCGAGCCCAGGCCGTGGCCGTGTATCCCCACCTCCACGTAGCTCATGCCGGCTTCCTCGACGGGCCTCCTCATGGCCTCGATCACGTGCTTCAGCGGCGCGCCGGGTTTCAGTTCATCCATGACACGGGCAAAGACCTCCTCGCAGACCCTGTGCATATCCCGGTAGTGAGGGTCCGGCTCGCCCAGGGACAGGGTATGCTCCACCCCGACCTGGTAGCCGCCGTAGCTGGCGTGCCATTCGGTGATAATCATGTCGCCCGGCTCGAGGGGACGCCGGCTGTAGGGGAAGCCCCGGCCGTGCTGGAGCGGGTTCTTCCCGGCGTCCATCAGGATCATGCTCATGTCGCCGCCCTGCGCCAGGGAAGCCTGGACCATGGCGGCATACAGGTCGCACTCGGTCCTCCCCGGCCGGGCGGCGCCCGCCAGGGCCCGGAACATCAGGCCAGCCAGTTCCGCCGCCTTGTCCAGCATTACCAGCTCTTCTTCGCTCTTGATCAGGCGCTGCCCTTCCAGCAGGGGACTCTCGTTGGTAAAAGTGGCCTCCGGAAGCAGCTTCTGAATCTTCACAAAAGAGCTATAGGGGACTGTTTCCGGGACCAGGCGCGAGCTGAGACTGCCGAATCCCACCACGCCGATCCTCCCTTCTTCACCGCCCAGATCTCTTATCGCCGCCACAATATTGTCCGGACTGGCGCCGCCGCGAAAATGCGAGACCCAATCCTGGGAACCGAGAAAATAGGAGCTGGTATGGGGTAGTCCGGTGAAGACCACCGGCTCTCCGCGGTAAGGGAAAACCCCAACGCCCGAGGCGCCCACATGGGTCAGGTAACGCAGATTGGCAGAACCCGTCCCGTCGGCGCCGGCCTGGCTGAACATGAGCAGGCAGTCCAGCTCCTTCAGGGCCATCTCCTGGAGGACAGCGGTCCAGCGGCGGTCGCGTTCCTCCAACGACAGGCGGGGAATGTGGGTCAGCTTCCGGTAGGGAAACTCAGCGGGCATGGTTTTCTCCTTGTGCCGGACTATCGGCAGTCGGCTGTCGGCCATCAGCTATCGGCTGCCAGTATTCAGCGCCTGATCACGTCATCAAACAAAGACACCCGGACGTGAAAAGTGTGGTCGCGTCAGCGCGTCCGCCGCACGCAGATTCCTTTGTGCTCTTTGCGTCTTTGTGTGAGACTATTGTAATCGAGGCGCGGGCGCGAAGCCGGCTATCTCTCCCGGGCCCGTCGTATGGCTGCATCGATGTCTCGTCTCTTGATTCCCAGGTCGGCCACTTTGTCCCTTATGTAAACCAGCTTATCTTCCCCGTCTACTCGCCGCAGCGGCCGCAGGATGATCTCGTTCTTTTTCGACAAGACCTCAAAGTATTGTACGCCGGGAAATCTCTCAACAATCTCCTTCGGGATCGTGATCCGGTTTCGGTAAATCTTCCTGACATAGAATTGGCTCATTTGTTTCTCAGCCCCTTTGCGTCTTTGTGTGATGGTCAAAAGATCCACGGGTTATTTGCAACGGTTGGGGCCCATCCCGCAAGGCCAAAGCCATGGGCTACGCCGGTTCGGCGCCACCCGCGCAGGCTAAAGACCTGCGGCTACGCCCCCCGGGCCTTGTTCTGCAGCTCGAAAAGTTTGGTGATGGCCTCCAGGGGAGTCAAAGAAGAGATATCAAGCTTGGATAGCTCTTCAACCACGGCGTGGCGGTCGGCGAAGAGGGATAGCTGCCCCGCCGGGGCCGGGGGCGGCGTCTTCTTTCCCCGGGCGGTGGAGGATTCCTTCGGGCGCGAGGTTTCCAACTGGCTGAGGACCTCCCGCGCGCGGTTGGTAACCGCGCGCGGCAGTCCGGCCAGTTGCGCCACATGAATCCCGTAGCTTTTGTCGGCGCCGCCGGGCGCGATCTTCCGCAGGAACACCACCCCACCCCCCTCCTCCTTTACCGCCACGTTGAAGTTCTTCACCCTGGGCAGCACCGCCGCCAGCTCCACCAGCTCGTGATAGTGGGTGGCAAACAGCGTCCGGGAACCCAGCCGCGGGTGGTTGTGGATATACTCGGCCACCGCGCGGGCGATGGAGATGCCGTCGTAGGTGCTGGTCCCCCGGCCGATTTCATCGAGAATGATCAGCGACCGCCGCGTGGCATTGTTGAGAATATTCGCCGTCTCCACCATCTCCACCATGAAGGTGGACTGCCCTGCTGCCAGGTCGTCCCGCAGGCCCACGCGGGTGAAGATGCGGTCCACCAGCCCGATGGTTGCCGACTCCGCCGGCACGAAGGAACCGGTCTGCGCCATGAGCGCGATCAGGCCCACCTGCCGGATATAGGTGGACTTCCCCGACATGTTGGGCCCGGTCAGAACAATCAGTTGGTTCTCCTGGCAGTCCAGGGCGGTATCGTTCGGGATGAAGCTCTCCCCTTCCAGCACCCTTTCCACCACGGGGTGCCGCCCGCCCCTGACGATGATCCCGTCCCCGTCATTCAGGACCGGCCGGGTATAGTTGTAGCGGCCCGCCGCCTCGGCCAGGGCCGCGAAGACGTCTATTTGCGCCAGGGCCTGCGCGGAGGACAGAATGCGCTCGCATTCCAGTCCGATCTGCTGGCAGACCTGCCGGAAGATCGCCCCCTCCATTTCCGATATTCTTTCCTGGGCGTTGAGGATGACCGACTCCTGCTCCTTGAGCTCCGGGGTGAAGAACCTTTCGCGGTCGAGCAGGGTCTGTTTGCGGATGTAGTCAGGCGGTACCTGGCTCAAATGGGGTTTGGAGACTTCGATGTAGTAGCCGAAGACCTTGTTATAGCCGACCTTGAGCGACTTGATGCCGGTCCGCTCCTTCTCCTGGCGTTCCAGGTTGGCCACGTACTGCCGGGCGTCCTTTGAAGATGAGACCAGGCTGTCCAGCTCCGGCGAAAAACCGGGCTTGATCCTGACCCCTTCCTGCTCTTCGGCGATGGACCGGGAGATAAGGGCCCCCACGTCAGGGCATGGCTTCAACGATGACAGCAGCCACCCCAACGCGGCGTCGCCGCCGTCCTTTTCCAGCACTCCCTTGATTTCCTCAAGAAGCTCCAGGCTCTGGCGCAGGCTCACCAGCTCCCTGGGAAGGGTGGCATACAGCTTCACCCTGGCGACGGTTCTCTCCACGTCGGCCACCTTGCCCAGCAGGGCCAGGGTCTTCTGGCGGATGAGATTGTTCCGGAAGAACCAGTCCACCGCGTCCTGCCTTCTTTGCAGCTCGGGCAGGTCCAGCAGCGGCTGTCCCAGCCATCTCTTCAAAAGGCGCGCCCCCATGGGCGTCTTTGTCAGGTCGAGCACCGAGAGCAGGCTCACGCCTCCCGGCTCGGACTTATCCCCCAGCAGTCCGAGGTTGCGCCGGGTCTGGGCATCGAGGACCATGAACGACCCGGTGGAGTAGGTAGAGAGCCGCGTGACCTGTCCCAGGGCGGCCTTCTGGTTCTTTTCCAAATAGACCAGGATGGCGGCCGCCGCTTTGACGGCCAGGGGCAGGTGATCGCAGCCGTAGCCTTCCAGCGAAGCCGCCTGGAAATGGTCCAGGAGGGTTTTCCGGGCAGCTTCCAGGTCAAAGACCGCCTTGTCCAGTCTGGTGACGGGGCCGCGGAAATCGGAATAGTCCAGGTCTTCGGGAAGCAATAGCTCCGCGGGCCGCAGCCGGACCAGCTCCGCCGGGAACTCAGCGCCGCCGGTCTCGGTGGCAGCGAATTCACCGGTGGTTATGTCAACGTAGGCGATGCCGGCTTTGCCCCCTTCCACCACCAGCGCGGCCAGGTAATTGTTCGTCTTCCCGTCCAGCAGGGCGGTCTCCACCACCGTGCCCGGCGTGATGACCCGCACCACGTCGCGGGGGACGATGCCCTTGCCGGTGGGGGCCGTCAGTTGCTCGCAGACGGCCAACTTGTAGCCCTTGCTGAGGAGCCTGCCGGTGTAGTTGTCCAGAGCATGATAGGGAATTCCCGCCATGGGAAGCCGCTGCCCTTTGCCCATGCTGCGGGAAGTGAGAACGATGTTCAGTTCCCTGGCCACCACGCGGGCATCATCCTCGAAGGTCTCGTAGAAATCGCCCAGGCGGAACAGCACGATCGTGCCGGGGTAATTCTGCTTCACCCGGAGGTACTGCTGGCGGACGGGGGTCAGCGTCTGTTCTTCCACACCCTGCATTGTAGCAAGAAACGCGGGCGGTGGGAAAGCCCGCGCAAGCCTTGGCCAAAAACCAGATTCCCAAGACTTAAGGCATACACCATTGCGTCACAGCCTCGGATGGTAGTAAAATGGCGTAGTTCAAAAAACCCCTTTTTGGGGCAACGCGACGTGGTACAGGGGATTCTCGGTAGAGCAATCTTGCCTGCCTTTTCTCGCCCGGATAAGACCGAGAAGAAATTTTTTTCCCAGAATGGGAGGGCGCGAGCATGAAAAAGGGAACAGAAAGACGGCCGGGAAGGGGTGGGGAGGAGCGCTACTGAGATCTCATACACTGCAAGAAGATAGCGCTATAGAATTGGCCCCTGTCAAATCGTATGCTAACGCGGTTCATGTGACACCTCGTTATCTCATCGATTCAACCAGGAGAGGCCCGCCCACACTTATGACGACCCGTGGCTTTTGCCCCAACTGTCACTATTTGCAAGCCACCATACCCACGTAGCCTCTGACAATTGGGTTGACAATGAAGGGCCACGGTCCCAATATAGAATCCGTTGTACAGCTATTTACGCGACAGTACACGATAATATGCAAAATTGAACTTTGTCCCATTGCGACGTTCCAGAAGGCCAATCGGAATGAATGAAGACCCCGTATTCAGGCACATCGTAGGCAAGTCCACACTCAAAGAAGGGATAGCGATTCCAAGGGAATTCGAGGATTGGTTCGAAAGCCCCGAGTCTGGCGCGAAGAGACAAGTGACACTGGTATACGACAAAGATCGAAAGGTCACCGCGGTTCTGAGAAGGGTGAACAACAAGAGCAGGAGTGTCCAGCTAAAGTACGAGACGGTGAAAAGCTCGCCTTTCCGGGAGTGGCTACAACTCATATTTCAAGCTTCAACCGCGCAGACAATCGGTGAGGTGCTGGAATTCCACAAGATCTCCGGGGACCGGTTCTGGCTGAACCCTCTTCCGGCCGATGTGGTAGATGGGACGAATCTGAAGGTTTCCAAAACCCTTTACCACGGAGGGGCCCAGAACATTATTCCCTACGTTCCCATATTCGAAGAGGTTGCCGAGGCGATCAACGAAGTGGTTTTCAGAGTCGGCAAAACGCAAACGTACTACAACTTGCGCTTGAGGGACGAATTCGTCAAAAGGGGGTGGGCGAAGGACCAGATGGTGATCGAAGACTTGAATCTGCGATGTGATTTTCGCAAAGCAAATGTCCAGGTAGAGGCGGAGTTCGGGAACGCCCGAAGTTACTACCAGGACTATCTGAAGTTTTCGATAGCTTTCAACCAGGGACTCATCACTCTCGGAGGCCTCATAGCCCCAACCGCAGATTTCGCCAACGTCCTTTGCGAGGTTGGGAGGAAGAATGCCTGGGAAAAAGGAAACCGGCGAGACGGAACGGAGCCAACCTACTCTGGGATGATGACGTACGAGAAAGCTGAAAGGGAGTTTCCTCATTTGAGATTCATGCTGAATATGCCCATCGTAGTCGTCGGGATAGATTACAAGAAATAGGTCTTTCAGCCGAGGCGACCCTCGGCAAAGCCTTGCACAATTCTAGGTGCTATGATCGCGGGCGGGCGGTCAACCGAATGTCAAAATTACCCCAGATAAAAGACGACAGGCTGGTAAAGGCCCTCAAGAAAGAAGGCTGGTATGTTGACCGGACCCGTGGCAGTCATGTTATCATGAGACATGAGAAAAAGCCGGGGGACAAAATAACTGTCCCGGTTCACAGCAAACCCCGGAAAGTACCGGGTTTCATCCGTCGCTGTCACCATTGACTCGCGGCTCTGGCGGTGGGCCAGCCCTCACAGGCACGGAGGCCTGTGGTACCGGAGGGAACTCTGGACAATATTCTGAAAACGGCAAAGTTATCAGCCGAGGAAATCAGGAAGCTCCTTTGATAGGCCAGCAATGTTGAAGTACACCATTATTCTCGTGCCAGAAGAAGACGGCGGGTATTCCGTGGAGGCGCCGGCGCAGCCGGGATGCTACACACAGGGAGACACCAGGGAGGAAGCCATAACTATGGCCAAAGAAGCCATTGAGCTTTACCTGGAGTCCTGCCAAGCCCACGACGAGCCTATCCCTGAGGAGTCAGGCGTCGAGTCCTTGACCGTCGAAGTCAAAGAACCGGTGGCCTAGACCGGCTTTGCAAGGCGTCGCCCTGCGCACGCGACACGGAACGCAATTATGCTACCGCCGCACATGAAGAAAGCCGCCGATCTGGTGACTTCCAGAGAAGCAACGACGGAGGGATTCATAGCCCAGGCCAGGGACAAAGTCCGTCTGGCCTCGGTTTACATCAAAGACGCCCGGCGTCTCGAAAAGGACCTGGAGCCGCTATCCACCCCACAGGAAGCCCTCAAGCCCAAAGCGATAAGGCAAGCGCTGCTGGCTGCGGTCGGCATATCCGTCAAGGCGCTCGCGCACCTTACCTCTGACGACCAGGATAAAATCCTGGGCGAAGTGCTCGCTGAGATCCAGCATCAGGCCGGAGGGGATTGGAAGGAGGAGCTGGTGCTGCGGTTCGCTCTCACCCGCGGCGACTCCCTCGGGGGTTCTTCAAGAAACCTGGCTGGCGCCAGGGCCAAGGACCTGTTCGCCCAGGCGGTTGCGGACTCACTGTCGTCGCAAGGCGTCAAGCCAGAGGTAATTCCGTCGGCCGGGGGTCAACGCAAGACTCAGAAGCTCTCGTGGGGCGACCGCATCATGGTATTTGACGGGAAGCCCAGAATTGTCGGCAAGAACATAGATGTTATCCTTCTGGAGGATGACCATGAGACTCCAACCGGAGATCTGCTGGAGAAAAAGACGGCCTATGTGGCCTGTGGGGAGATCAAGGGCGGGATAGACCCTGCCGGCGCCGACGAACACTGGAAAACCGCAAACAGTGCCCTGCAAAGGGTTCGGGCCAGCTTCGGCGGGTCACCGCCGGCGCTGTTCTTCGCGGCAGCGGCAATAGTGGATTCGATGTCTCACGAGATTGTGTCTCAGCTTCGCGACAATCGCCTGGCGAACGCCGCCAATCTCACAAAGCCAGACCAAGTTGCTGGACTGGCGAACTGGGTCGTGTCCCTGTAGATGCTTCCAGACGCCGGGGTTCCCCGCCGGAGGGACATTCACCCGGGCCGGCTCGCCGCCACACGTACACGCACTTTCTGGCCTCCCGACGACCGTGTAAGCCCATCTGTTGACTGCTATTGCCTTTGCCCCGGGGCAGGACCCAGATGGTTTCCACTTCAAAGCCCAATGCCTGCGCGATATCTGACAATATCAGGTCCACCGGTACGGACACGCCCTGGTACTGGACGTTATCGTTTACCATCACCAATGGCGACCCCGGGCGGAGGATGCGCGCGCACTCTGAGACAACAAGCGACAGTTCGAGGAAGTAGTTACGCACCATCCTGGCAATTCCGGGATTGTTCAGGAGATTGCGAGCGCGACACCCGTCCAGATAGGACAGAATGGACTGCAGCAAGGCCTGACCTTCAAAAGCATGCCTGGCATTCTCCCAAACACGGAGCTGAAGCTGCGCTGGCAGGTCCGCCTTTTCCCGATTCTCGACCGTGCAACTGAGCATCTCCTGACGCAGCTCCCGTATCCCACTCTCGGTCACGCCCAGGTAAGCGAGTTCCAGAGCGTAGGTGCGCGTATAGTCATAACGGTTGCAGTATGGGGGCGAGGTGATGATCCCGTCGAAAGAGGCCGATGGAAGCGTCTGGAGCAGGCCGAGGCAGGATCCCGGCAGGATTGTCACGTTGCCACGCCGGCCCTGGCTGGCCGCCGGCGGGTTGGCGTCCTCCTCTATATCGCCGGCGATCTCGGCCAGCTTGGAACGTACGGCTTCGGAGAAGCCCGGAATAACACCTTTGTGAAAAGGCTTCTTGCCGGAGTGCCGTCCAGAGGCCCAGTCCCACCTCAGGTATTGGCCGTCTTTCCTGGTGAAGCTGACCGTTTCCAGGACGCACATCGCGGCAAATAGCAGGACCCGCGTGACGGCCTCGTCGCCCCCCTGCCTGGCCTCCCAGACGTAGCGCCCAAGCTGGCGTTGGGTTTCGGGTGGATAGGCCCCCTGGGTAATGCGCAAGTCCGGCACTGCGGCCGAGGGCCCCGGCCCCTCCCAGGTTCCATCGCGTGCGAAGAGCCGCAGCGATCTGGCAAGTTCCGAACCACCGGATTGACGGACCAGCCGCCGGACTTCCATTATCTCAAGGCTATTTGGCAGGAGCTCAATTCCGACAGCTTCCAGGCCAAGATCGCTGGCGGCAAATAGCGCCGTCCCGGAGCCGGCAAAGGGATCAAGGATCCGGCCCGTCGCAGGTCCGGCTTTGTGGAAGACATACCGGATGAGCTCTCGTGAGAAGCCTTCCTTGTAATTACACCACCTGTGGCCGTTGGCCCGCTTATTGCCTTGAAAGCTCACCAGGCGCCGGTTGAGACCGGGATTGACCACCAGTTTCCCGGCGAAGGTGGCGTGAAGACGCCGGTCTTCTTCGCAAAGGCGCTCAACCACGACCTGAAGATCGTCTTCTGCGAGACTCCCACAGGCGTCAGTGGCGGCGCGGCGTGTTCGGCCGGTCTCGGCCCGGGTGACCGAAGCTACCGGCGAAAGCGCCGCTTCGAATTGTCCTGAACCCACGGCTCCCTCGTTGTCCACAGAGTCTACCATAGAAGCGGGACCATTTCCCCGGGCAACTGGCTATATAGAAGCCGTCCGGGGCTTCCCTGATCACAACACGGTATTCCATCATCAAACATTATACCATGCAAAGAGCCTTGAAGTTGCCCCCGAGGGTAGCGATTCATTCGTCCCTGAGCACCACCGCGACGCGACGCTGGCAAGCGCTGTCCCCAACAGCCGAGTGCGTCCCATTCAGAAGCATGCCGCCCCGAGGCTGCTTAGGAATGGCGGTTTGCCCTCGTAGCTCCCAAACGTAATCACGAGTGGGGTGGCTGGGTGCTTATCAATACTTCTTCTTGGGCGGGTTTTGGTTTGCACGAAGCCTTTTCCCAAACGGTCTCGAGGTAAAAGATGGCCATTCAATGGCCTTCTTTGCGCATTTCGACGATAAGTTGGCTCAACAAAGCTCCGGCCAGTTTCCTGTCCCGGATTGACCTTACCTGCGCAAGGCTCATTGCCGGTCGGCCATACTTGTCAAGTTCCCTCCGCAGAAGCAGCTTGATCCTTTCTTGCTCGTCCCTGTATGCAGCAAGAGCCAACGCGTATTCGGCCTGACCCGGCTGTCGCCCCTTCTTGGTTTTCATTGGAGACCTCACCCGTTCTTGTTAGTCCTGCGCTATATTCTATCACCTTCCAGGCTACCGTTCGCGGACAGCGGACATGTGACTTCAACCGGTGCATCGCGTTCCGCTACGGAGCGCCCAGTAGCGCGCGCTTAACCAGGGTGCGGGTGATCTGGACTTTGTATTGGTTTTTGAGCAGGGGGAGGGCGCCGCTGAGGGCGGCTTCAGCCGCGGCTGCGGCAGTGTCTTCCGCGAGGGGCTTGCCCTTGACGGCCTGCTCGGCGGCCCGCGCCCTGAAGGGCGCGGGCGCCACCGCCCCCAGGACGATCCGCGCATCTTTGCACACGCCGTCCTTCATGTTCAAAACACAGGCCACGCTCACGATGGGGAAATCCACCGATTCTCTAACCCTGAACTTCTCGAAAACCTGCCTGGACCCCGGGGGAGGCGAAGGGACCTGGATTTCAGTAACGATTTCGTCCGGCTTCAGCTCCCGGCCCGTAGCGGCAAAGAAGTCTTCTACGGCTACCGTCCTCATGCCCTCCGGCCCCGCCACCCGCACCTTCGCGCCGAGGGCCATCAGGGCCACGGCCATATCCGAAGGGTTGACGGCCACGCAGCCGCAGTTGAAACACCGGCCGGCTTCGGTCTCCGTTCCGGCAGAGTCAAGGCCGGCCATGTCCTCGATGGCAATGCCGCGGCCGGAGACAGGGAGCTTTGGCTGAGGGACGTGGTCGGAGTGGGTCAGGCAGGAGGGGTTGAATTTGAGAAACTGGGGTGGAAGTTCGGCGCCGACAGGCAGGGACGCCTGTCGTACCACCGCAAACACAGGCGAGGACGCCTGTGCCACCGCCTGTGGCGCTGCCTGCGCCACCCCCGCCCCACCGCCCAGGTACTGGTTGATGGCTGCGGCGGCCCTCCGTCCGGCGGCCACAGACGCGATGACGCTGGACGGCCCGATCACGACCTCCCCCCCCGCAAACACCCCGGTTAAGCCGGTTTCTAAGGTTTGAAGGTTCACCGCCACCAGGCCCCGCTCGGTTTTCAGCGCCGGCGGGCTGCCCAGGTAGGAAAGGTCGGCGGCCTGACCCACCGCCATGATGATGATGTCGGCCTCCACGGTCGTCCGCAGGCTCGTGTCGTAGGACGGATTGAAGCGCCCTTCCTTATCGAACACCGAGGTGCAGCAGACAAGCTCCATGCCCGTAACCTCGCCGTGGCTAACCAGCACGCGGGCCGGGCCCCAGGACGGCTTGAACTTGACGCCCTCTTCGATGGCCTGCTCGATCTCCGAAGGGAAAGCCGGCATCTCGGCCTGGCATTCCAGGCAGGCCAGGGTGACCTCCGCAGCGCCGAGACGTTTGGCCGTGATGCCCACGTCCACGGCCACGTTACCTCCTCCGATGACGAGCACCTTCTTGCCCGCGGCGTGTTCCAGTCCCGCGCTGGCGTTTCTCAGGAATTCCAGGCCAGGCTTCGTCAGGTGCTCTTCCGCCAGACCGATAGACCGCTGCCTCCAGGCCCCGGTAGCCAGAAAAACGGCATCGTAGGCTTTTCGCAGGCCGTCCAGGGTAACGTCCTTGCCCAGCTCCGTATTGAGCTTGAACTCCACTCCCGCCAGCTTGAAAACCTCAATAGTCCTCTTGACCACGTCTTTTGGCAGGCGATAAGCCGGAATCGCATAGGTCAGGAAGCCCCCGGCTTCGGGCATCTTGTCGAATACGGTGACGCTGTGTCCGGCCATTCTCAGATAGCAGGCCGCGGCCAGCCCGGCCGGCCCCGACCCAACAACGGCGACCTTCTTGCCCGACTGTTTCTCCGGCGGCCTGACGATTTCCGCGGAGTGGTCGAGGATATAGTCGCCCATAAAGCGTTCAACGCCCCAGATGGACACGGACAGGTCAAAGTCCTTGCGGTTGCAGTCCTGCTCACACCAATGGGGACACACCCGTCCGGTAACGGCGGGGATGGGGTTATTCATCAGCAAGATCCGGGCGGCGCCGGGCAGGTCGCCCTCCCTTATCCGGTCCAGGTAAGCCGCGATGTTGATGGTCCCCGGACAGGCCTGGGTGCAGGGAGGATCAGCGATGCGGCAGCCGCCGAAGATGGAATGGTACTGGTTCTCCCCGTTCAGGGCGTAACAGCCCTTCCCTCCCTTGAGGTAACAGAAGATGCGCCCGCCCACCTGGTGGGGATAGCGGTAGTACCAGCAGCGGGTGTCCTGGCAGAGATTCCCGCCGATGGTGGCCATGTTTCGCACCTGCGGCGTGGCCACGGCATGGGCCGCTTCGGCCAGGATGGGGAATCTGGTTTTGACGACCGGCGAGACGGCCACGTCGGCCAGCCGGGCCAGGGCGCCGATCTTCAAAGACCGGCCATTCTCTTTGACATGGTCCATGCCCGGGATGGACTTGAGATTGATCACGGCCTGAGGATAGTCGGGAAGTATCTTGTCCTTCAGAGCGCCCAGAAGGTCGGTGCCGCCGGCAATGGCCCTGGCTTTGCCGCCGTAGCCCTGGAGAAGTTTGATGGCCTCCCGGTAGGTTTTGGCGTTTCTATGCTGAAAGGTCTTCATGAAGTGGCTCCTGATACGAAGGTGCTGTATTCTGTCATCGCTCGCCAACCGGTACCACCCCGACCGGTCGGGGTGGTACCGGTCCAGTCACAGGCACGGAGGCCTGTGGTACCGTCATTGGAGTTTTCCCAGCGCCCTGAGGACTTTTTCCGGCGTGGCGGGATAGTCCGTAATCCGCTTGCAGACGGCGTTGGAAACGGCCATCAGCACCGCGGCGGGGCCGGGCGCGGTGGATATCTCCCCGACGCCGATGGCGTGGAACCGGTGGCTGTCGATGGGCGTCTCCAGCACCACGGTCTGGAAATCCGGCAGGTCGGGATAGGTACGCCATTTGTAGTCGATCATGTTGCAGTTCACGATCCGCCCCGTCCGCTGGTCCAGGATGCTCTGCTCGAAGAGGGCGGTGTCGGTCCCGGCGGCGCCCAGGGAACCGTGTAGCTGGCCTTCCAGGACCAGGGGGTCTATTATTTGACCACAATCGGTAGTCGTGACGATGCGGCGAAGGTCGGCCTTGCCCGTCTCGCCATCCACTTCCACCTCGGCGAACACCATCATGAAGTTAGGCAGGGTAAAATCGGTCTCAAAACGCCCCTGGCCCAGAACGGTCTGCATGATGCCCAGGACCCGCCTCCAGGGAACGCTCTTCTCCGGCTGATAGACGGGAAACAGCCGCCCGTCCCGGGTCTTGAGGTCTTCCGGTTTGGCGCCAAGCACCGGGGCGGCCAGCTCAAAAAGCTTCTTTCTGGCGTCCTCGGCGGCGTTGATCACCGCGGCGCCGATGGCATAAGTCCCCCGCGAGCCGACCATCCCGAAGTCGAAGGGGTTGACCAGAGTGTCGGGGGGGGAGATGTTGACCTTGTCCAGCGGCAGGTCCAGCACCTCGGCTACCATCTTGCACAGGCTGCTGCGCTGCCCCATGCCTGACTCGGAAGCGCATACGGAGATGACCGCCGTGCCGTCGGGATTCAGCCGCACATAGGCCTCCGAGGGGTCTTCGCCGATATCGGCGTTGCCGTGGATGCCCACGCCCACCCCCACCCTTTTCGCCCCGTTCACGCTGGTCGGCTGACACCAACCCTTCCATTTCTCTTTCCAGCCGAAGACCTCAGCCCCCCGGTCCATGGCCCGGGTGTAGTCCACTCCCCGGCACACGTGCCAGTTCCCGTCGCGCCAGAAATAGCCATCGCCCTTCTTAACGAAATTCTTTTTGTAGAACTCCAGCGGGTCCAGGCCCGCCTTTTCCACGGCCAGGGTCACCACCGGCATGAGGGCGCTTTTCAACTCCTGCCCGCCGAAACCGCGGACTACCCCCGAGGGATTCCGGTTGGTGCAAACGACCCTCGGTTGAAGGTTCCAGTTCTGACACCGGATAGCCACCTGGGCCTCGCCGCAACCCACCGCCACCATCCCCTGGGCAGTCTCCGCGGCGGCGCCGGCATTGACAACCCATTCGCCGGCAACCGCGGTAACCGTGCCATCTTTCTTGATACCTACCTTAGCCCGGATGCGGGAACCGAGGCGCAGGGTATAGGTCGTGAAATGTTCTTCCTTGGAGAGGTAAATCTGGACCGGGCGGCCCGTAGCCCGGGCCAGGACCGCGGCCCAGCCGATCTGCATCAGGTTCCCGTTCTTGGTTCCGTAGCTGCCGCCGCACTGGGTGCTGATGGCCCGCACGTCAATCAGTCCCATGAAAGGCTGCGTCACCATGCGGTTCATCGAAGCCGACTGGGAAGCTATCCAGATGGTCAGGTGGGTGGGGTCTTCCCAGTGGGCCACGACTCCCGGCGGCTCCGGCGGCAGGGGGTTGGGGATATTTTCGTAGGCGTAGGTCCCTTCGGAGATGAAGTCGGCCTCGCGGAACCCCTTGTCCACATCGCCCAGGACGATTTCCTGGAGGGCATGGGGGCCGAACTCCGGGGCGCCGCGGGGAAAGACATTGCCCGGAAAATCGGCGTACAACTGCGGCGCTCCCGGCCGCGTGGCTTCCTCCGGGTCGTACACCGCCGGAAGCAACTCGTAGTCCACCACGATCAGCTCCAGGGCTTCTTCGGCGATCTCCGGGCTTTCGGCGGCCACCAGGGCCACGCCGTCGCCGACAAACCGCACCTTGCTATCGAGAAGCCGCCGGTGGGGCGGCGTTCCGGCCCGCCAGGGCGGCATGTTCTTATAAGTGAGGACAGCTTTGACGCCCGGGTAGGCTTCGGCTCTGGAAACGTCAATGTTTTTGATGCTGGCGTGGGGGTGCGGGCTTTTCAGGACCTTTCCATACAGCATCTTCGGCGGCCTGATATCGTCGATGTACTGTATTTTGCCGGTGACGATATCCCGCGCGTCCTTCCTGGGAGTGGGTTTGCCTAGATGTCGGTATTCAGCCATGGGTGGCGCTCCTTCTGTGGTGTTTCCCCTTTTGAAAAAGGGGGAGAAGTTGTTTGAATCCCCCTCAATCCCCCTTTTTCAAAGGGGGAGGCGCTGCCGCTTCCTTGACCGCGCGGATAACCAGGTACTGGCTGCCGCAGCGGCAGTAGTTGCCGGCCAGGGCTTCCTTGATGTCGTCCTCCGACGGCGAAGGGTTCCGGTCCAGCAGTGCTTTGGCGCTCATGATCATGCCGGGGGTGCAGAAACCGCACTGAAAGGCCGTGTTGTTAATGAAGGCCTGCTGTAGCGGATGAAGCTGGCCGCTCTTGCGGTCTTCGAGGCCCTCGATGGTGGTCACGCTCTTTTCATCGCATTCCACTGTCAGGGTCAGGCAGGACAGGATGGGCTTCCCGTCCATGATGACGGTGCAGGCGCCGCAGGCGCCGTGGTCGCAGCCGATCTTGACGCCCGTCAGTCCGAGTTTCTCCCGCAGGGTATGGGCCAGCGTGTGGGCCGGGCTGACCATGTAAGGGCGGTCGCCGATTTCGAACTCGTGTCTTTCACCATTGACAGTCAGACCGATGGTGGCCCTATCTGCAAGGGGAGGCCTTGCTGAAGTTACCATGTTCTCGCTCCCTCACCCGGACAAGCCGGGACAAGAATGACGAATGACAGAATTGCCCCGCTGGGATGGCAGGCGAGGCGTAGCTCCACGCTCCCGACTGGATCGGGAGCTTGCGGGCGGGGAAAAGCAAAGCTGCCGGATGGCCCTTGCATGGATTCGAATTATAGCAATTATCGCGGGGGACGGTCTACTTGGATTGGAATGCAGCGGCGGACCAACCACCGGGTGGCACAGGCGTCCCGCCTGTGAGCCGTCGTCCCGGGGCGGGCGGACACACCGCCGACCAGTGCCACAGGCGTCCCGCCTGTGACCCGTCAGACCGGGGCGGGC
Organism: Chloroflexota bacterium; assembly: GCA_016210565.1. Taxonomy (GTDB): domain Bacteria; phylum Chloroflexota; class Dehalococcoidia; order JACQUA01; family JACQUA01; genus JACQUA01. The sequence continues at coordinate 1,666 of JACQUA010000166.1, read as the reverse complement.
GGACACGCGGGTCCGCCCCTACGGTCACCAATTCGTGTTCACTCGTCGGAAAGAGACCGTTAGGTGGGCTTTATCAGCAAGATGGGTTTGCCCGATTTGCGCAGGACAAAGTCGGCGACGCTGCCGAACACCATGCGCCCCAGGCCGCTGCGGCCGTGGGTAGCCAGAGCGATGAGTTCGATCTCGCGCTCATCGGCGTAGGCCACGATGACCTCGCCCGGCGTGCCGGCCACCGGGACGCACTCTACCTTCAGGCCCTTCTCCCGCAGGGGCTGCGCCAGGCGCTCCAGGTAGTCCCCGGCCGCTTCCTCTTCTTTCTCGATCCTCCCCAGCGTGGCCGGAGTGGGCTGGAGCACCGCCGGTCCGTACCCCGGTATCCCCGGGGTGACGATTTCGGTGATGACAGAGACATGGATCAGGACCAACTCGCTCCGGCAGCACAGCGCCTGCTCGGCGGCATAGGGCAGTATCTGCTCGGCCAGGGCCGAGCCGTCCAGGCAGACCAGTATCTTCTTGAACATTCAGGCCTCCAAAGAAATTCAAATATCAAAAGTCAAAGTCCAAAATGACAAAAGAAAATTCAAAACAGGCCAGTCCGCGGTCGGCGAACCGCTTTCGCAAGTCAGCTCACGGGCGTTGTGTGCAAGCTGATAGCAGCTCGCTGGTAGCTGATAACCGCGGCTGACAGCCCTTTTGGCATTTTGGATTGTCATCTTGACTCTTGAGTCTTTCTTTTTGGTTCTTCTTTCTTCACCGCGGGGCCAGATTGAATACGCCAACCAGTCCCAATCCCCGGACGACCATGTTCACACCGATGGCGGCCAGGAGCAGGCTGGTTACCTGGGAGACGGCCTTCAGACCTCCGTGTCCCAGAAAACCGCCGATCACGTCCGACAGAGAAAAGATTATCCAGGCGATGACAATGTTCAACATGAACGAAAACAGCACCATGTAAAGGGCATGCTGGTGCGCCAGTAGCAGCAGGGTGGTGATCGTCGCCGGTCCTACCGTCAAAGGGGTGCCGATGGGAACCACTGCCACCATCTCTTCTTTGATCACGTCCACCATTCTGCCGGTGGTCATGTGTTTTACCGAAAGCACCAGCAGGATCAATCCCCCGGCGATGGCAAAAGACCCCTCAGTGATGCCCATCAAACCCAGGATGATCTGTCCCAGGAAGAGAAAGGACAGACCCACCGCGGCGGCCGTGCCCACGGCGACGCGGACGAACGTGCGCCGGTCATGACGGGACATGCCTTCGCTCAACGCGATAACAAAGGGCAGGTTGCCCACCGCGTCAATTACTATGAAAAGGGGAACAAAGGTCTGTATGAACGAGTTCAGCAAGTCGAACATTATGATTATCGCCCCGAGGTCTGCCTGTCCGGACCCACATATTATACCTTACGGGGCAAGGGGCGGGAAACGCCCGGCTAACAGCTTTCAGCTATTAGCTTTCGGCAGCCGGCAGTCGATAGTCGGCACTCAGTGGTGCGGGGCAGGGAATCTTGAATCTGAAATCTGGAATCCCGCTACGCAGGGTGGGTAAAGCGAGCCGACACTCCCCATCCCGGTTGGTCGGGCACCCATCGATAAGAGGCATTGCTACGAAAATAGGCTGTCACCCTGAGCCGGAGTCCTGAGCGAAGCGAAGGGGCAGGCGAAG
>JACQUA010000165.1 GCA_016210565.1 Chloroflexota bacterium | reverse complement strand
GGTTATTCGCAACCTCGCCTGGAGCAATCAAACTATTGGCTGCGCCTATGTTCCACATCCCAAGAGACGCTCTGTGTCCAGCCCGAGATGTGGGACACGATCAGTTTTGCGAAAGGGGGAAGAAGCTCCGCTGCCAGTGTCTGAGTTGCAGGCCGTTTCTCTTGACAATCGTGCGTCTTCTATCTTATAGTTACACTGCCAGGTGGGCCTAGTTGCTGGTTTCCAGGAAGAAAGCGGAGGCAGTCACAGCCAACATGGTCGCCATCAGTATCTCCCGGACCGGCCGCCGGTCCAGTGAAGGGGCTGCCCCGCCCGGTCAATCGCTCTGAGCTTTCGAGCAGGCAAACCGGTCGAGTGCGTATACATGTTACACCGCGTTTGTTCTCCTTCCACCGAACAGCCCCGCACGAATCGGGCAGGTGCAGTCTTCAACATTGCCCAAAAACAGGTGCGGCGCAGTGCGTTCCCGCCTGTGCGGGCCATCGTCTTTCAGCCTTAAAGGCGACTGGCCAGCCTGGCATGGATGATTGATTCGTCGCACATCGTTTGCGGTCTACTTCACACAGAAGGAGGGAACTGGCAATGAAGAAACTGGCTTTCTCGCTATCGTCATTGACCGTCGCGCTGGCTGTGCTCTTGTCGTGTACCCCGCCAACACCGGCCCCCGCCGTCGCCTCACCCCCGGCGCCGGTAGCCACGCCAAAGACGGAGGCGACCAAACCGGCAACCCAGCCTGGCACTCCCGCACCAGCGCCGGCAAAGCCAACAGCCAAACCCGAATCCCGACCAGTCGGGACGGACTATTTCCAGGGCAAGAGCATCGAAATGCTGGCCGCCACCGCCGCCGGGGGCGGGACTGACAGCACCGCCAGGGCGGTCGCCGCCTACCTCCCAAGATACATCCCCGGCAATCCCCGGATACTGGTCCGCAACCAGCCGGGGGCCGGCGGGGTGGTGGCCACCAACTCCTTTTTCGAAAGGGCCAAACCGGATGGCCTCACCTGGTTGCACGGCTCTTCCAGCGTCATCGCCAACCAGCAAAGGGGCCGGGAAATCGTCAAGTATGACATGAAGAAGATCGCCGCCATCGGCAACATCGGCGAGGCCGGACCGGTGGTGGGCATACGCAAAGATGCCCTACGCAGATTGACTGACCCCAGGGCGGCGCCCGTGATCGTGGGTACCCGGACCGGCGAGGAGACCTGGACCATGCCACCCCTCTACGGCAGGGAGTTCCTGGGCTGGAATGTGCGCTGGGTAACCGGGTTCGGCGGCACCGGGGAAATCGACCTGGCTTTCCGGCGCGGCGAAGTGGACATGTTCGGCGATTCCCAGAACCTGAAGAACCTGGCGGAGGAAGGGCTGGCGGAGATCATCGTCCAGATAGGCCGCTACCATGACGGAAAATTCAGCCGGCGGCCCGACTTCGCGAATGTGCCCACTTTCTTCGAACTCCTCGGTGACGTGAAGCTCCCGCCTCTGGCCATGGATGGCTATATCGCCGCCCTGGCGCCGCAGGCGGTTTTCAAATTCACCGCGGCCCCTCCCGGGACCCCCGACAGCGTTATGCAAATACTACGGGAAGCCTACGGCAAGATGGCTGCCGACCCGAAGTTCAATGACCTGCTGAAGAAGACCTTCGCCGAGATGTACGACATCAGCATAGGAAAGGACACGGAGAAGCTCATCGCCGATGCCCTCAGTGTAAGTCCCGAGTCTCCGGCCTACTTGGACAACCTGCTACGCAAGCACGGGGTCATGAAATAACAGACAGAGAGGCGAAATACAGGGTTCATAAGGTTTGTAAGGTTCATAAGGTTCGAAAGTTAGAAGGTCTTCTTAACCACGAAACACACGAAACGACACGAACAATTGGCTCGGTACCTCTTCGTGCCTTTCGTGTGTTTCGTGGTTCCCGTAACCAAGCGGGGAATCTGCAATCTGTAATCTTCGAATCTTAGAATCTTGAATCCTTTCGGTTGCTTGCAGGCCCGTTTTATGCTATATTCCATTGGTTTTTTCTCCCCACAGCGGGGAAAGTCATTCACAGAGAGTCCGCGGGCGGGGTCCATAGAAGAGACGCCGTCGGGCGGTTGGGTTGTCCAGTTGATATTCCGGAGGTAAGCAATGAAGAAGCACCTATTTCTGCTATTGTCCCTCGGCCTGGTAGGGGCGGTATTGGCCTCATGCGCACCACAGCCGGCCATCCCGGCCCCTACCACCGCGCCGCCCGCGGCGCCAACACAGGCCACGCCCAAGCCGAAAGCCGAGGCCACTCGCGCCCCCGCGCCCGCCACCCCGGCCCCCCAGCCCACCCGGGCGCCGGCTGAGGCGCCCTACTATCAGGGGAAGACCATCGAAATCCTGGTGGAATCTTCAGCCGGCGGCGGCACCGATACCATCGCTCGAATCAGCGCGCCGTACCTGACCAAACACATTCCCGGCAACCCCAAGGTCATCATCCGCAACCAGCCCGGCGGCGCCGGGGCCATCGCCAACAACGTCTTTACGGAAAAGGCGAAGCCCGACGGCTTGCAGCTCCTCCAGAACTCTTCGTCGCCTATCTCGATGCAGCTCAGGTCCCGGGACCTCATTAAATACGATCTCACCAAATACAGGACCATCGGGAACGTGTCCCGGGGCGAGAGCATACTGATGATCCGCAAAGGCCTGAAAGACCGCCTGACAGACAGCAGTGGCAAGGGCCTGGTGGTGGGGACCAAAGAGGGCGAGGAAACCTGGCAGGCAATACCTCTTTGGGCTCGCGAGTTCCTCGGCTGGAATGTCCGGTGGGTGCCCGGTTTCGGCGGCACCAGCGAAATGGAGCTGGCTTTCCGCCGCGGCGAGCTGGACCTCTTTGGCACCGCCAATGCTTTCATCATCCGCCGCCTCGCCCAGGAAGGACTCACCGAAAATATCACCACGATCGGCAGCATGAAAGGCGATAAGTTCCTCCGCCGGCCCGATTTCCCGGACGTGCCGACTTTTGACGAGATGCTGGGGAGTAAGAAACCAACCGGGGTAGCCTGGCAGGCATACATCGTCTGGGTCGGCCCCAACCTCGTCGACAAGTTCCTGGTGGCCCCCCCGGGCACCCCTGACCGCATCGTAAACATTCTCACCGATGCCTATGCCAAGATGGCCAAAGACCCGCAGTTCGACGAAATCGTGAAGAAGACCGTCAGCGACGTGTATGAAGTCGGCATCGGCAAGGACGTGGAGTTGATGCTCAAGCAAATCGTTGAGGCGCCGCCGGAGGCCCTCAACTATTCGCGCCAGTTGCAGCAGAAGTTCGGAATCCTCGCCAAGTAGAGAGGGAATGCAAGAATCAAAATATTAAATGCAAAATGACAGAGCAAAAGGCTGACGGCTTTCGGCCATCGGCTTTCGGCGGCCGGAATCCCCGCAACAGTGAAGGACTTATGGCCGACAGCCGACGGCCAACAGTTGACAGCCGATAGCTGATAACCTCTTTGCATTTTGATTTGTCATCTTGATATTTACATTTTGATTTTTGATTCGCTTTTGAAAGGAGGTACCGGAAACAGAAAGAGGCGAATGTCCCTGAAAAAAACCAGTCCCTATTCAAGCCCACTCCCCGGTAGCCAGGGCAAACCAAGAAACAAGGAGGTATCCAATGCGTAAGTATTTGCTTCTAGCCAGTCTCGCGGTGGTAGTAATCGCCGGCTCCCTGATCGTTTTCCAGCAGGTCAAGGCGCAGCAGGCGCCCACCTCCGCTCCGACCCTGGTTGTCACCCCCGCCTACGGCCCGCTGGCCAAGAACACGAACCTCGTCATCCTGGGAACCGGCTATAAGCCCGCGCAGGAGTTGAACATCCTCTTTTATGATGGTTTTGGCTCCATCGGCGCCCTGGAAGAAACCGTGAAAGCCGATGACAAGGGGAACTTTGTGAGCTCCTGGACCCTCGGTGATTACAGCCGCGGCGGCATCCTGGTGGAGGGCGTCACCAACATCATGACGGCCGACGAGAGCTTCAACATCATCGCCACCGCCGCCGTCGCTCTGGCCGACACGGGCAGGGACTGGGCCAGGTGGCCCGCCTGGGCCAAGGGCGCCTTCCCGAAACCCAAGCCGAAGGAAGCCGCCACACCCAAACCCGCGGCCACCGGGACGCCCAAGCCAGCCGCCAGCCCCACCGCCGCCGCCGAACCCAAGCCAAAGTCCTGACGAAGGGCGACTTCTCCCCCTTTGATAAAGGGGGATTGAGGGGGATTTGAAAAGTGGGTTAAGCACAGCGGGGCACGGGGAAACAGGGTGGCTGTGCGAACCCACCATTCGGGAGGTGGGAAATGAGAAGCAGGAAGTGGGAAATCGGCGCATAGCTGATCGTTTGGTACCTGGTGCCTGGGATTTGGAATTTCGCGTCGTTGGTGGGTTAAGCGCCCGATTGCATCGGGACGCTTAGCCCACCCTACGTGTATTGTGTCCGGCATGATTTGACGTCTGAGGGGTAAGGAACATGTTTGATGCCGCCATACAAGGTTTCATGGGCCTCCAGTCACCCTATATGTGGCTGCTGATGCTCATCGGAGTCGCCGCCGCCACCATCGTCGGCATATTGCCCGGCATCGGCAGCACGGCGTTGCTCACCATGGCCTTGCCCTTCGCCATGACGCTCAGCCCTTACGCCGCCATCGCCCTGCTGGTGTCCATGGACGCCGTCTCGTCCACGGGCAGCACCATAACCTCGGTGCTCACCGGTATCCCCGGGTCGTCATCGTCCCTGGCAACGATTGTTGACGGATACCCTCTGGCAAAGAAGGGAGAAGGCGCCCGGGGCTGCGCCGCCGGTATTACTGCTTCGGCTCTGGGCGGCGTATTCGGCGCCTTCGTTCTCTTCGCCACCCTGCCGGTGCTGCGACCCCTCGTCCTCGCGCTGGGCTCCCCCGAATACTTCATGCTGGCGCTGTGGGGCATCAGCATGGTCGCCGTGCTCAGCGGCAAGACCCCTTTCAAGGGCCTGTGCGCGGGATTTCTCGGCATCCTCATCATGATGGTAGGAATGGACCCCAAATCGGGCGTCCCGAGATACGTTTTCAACCAGCCTTATCTGTGGGACGGCATCGACCTGATGCTCATTTCCATGGGCATTTACGCCGTACCCGAGGTCATGGCCATGGCGGTAAGCGGCAGCAGCATCGCCAAAGAATTTACTTTCGGCACCGGTCTGTTCCAGGGCATCAAGGACTGTTTCAAGCACTGGTTCCTCATCATCCGAAGCTCAGCCATCGGCACCTGGATCGGCTTTCTTCCCGGAGTTGGGGGACCCACCGCCGCCTGGATGGCTTATGGCCACGCCATTCAGACGGAGAAGAACCGGGAAACCTTCGGTAAGGGAGACATCCGGGGCGTCATTGCCCCCGAGTCTTCCAACAACGGCGTGGAGGGGGGGTCCTATATCACCACTCTCGCTTTCGGCATACCCGGCAGCACCTCTACCGCCCTCATCCTGATAGTCTTCCTGGCCGTCGGCATCCAGCCCGGGCCTTCGATGCTCACCGAGCAGCTCCATTTGACTTTCGCCGTCATCTGGGCGCTGGTGATGTCCAACTTGGTAGGGGCCGTGGGCTGTCTCGCCCTGGCCAAGCCCATCGCCCGCATGACCTTCTGGCCCTTCCACACTGTGGTCCCGATCATCGTCGTGCTGGTTGTCCTCGGCGCCTTCACCGCCAACTTCTCCATAAACGACTTCATCCTGGTCAGTATCGTTTCCTTCCTGGGTTTTTTCATGAAGCGGTACAAGTGGCCCCGGGCGCCGCTGCTCCTGGGCGTAGTGCTGGGACCGATAATGGAGAAATACCTGTGGCTTTCCTACGCCAGGTACGGGCTCGAGTGGCTCTGGCGGCCGGGCGTCATCATACTATTCTTGATGGTATTCGGCACCGTGGTCCTGCTGCCCTGGTACCAGGAAAAGCGCGCCCGCAAGGCGCAGCTCACCGCAAAGGCTTGAGATGAGACTAAGACTGAGACCGCACAGCATCTTCACCATCGTAATCGCCGTGATTCTCGCCGTCGCCATCTGGGAGGCGCGGGAATGGCCGCTGCGGGCCAGTATCCTGATACTGGTGCTGGGATCGGCGGCCCTGGCGATGGCCCTCATCCAGCTTTACAAGGAGCTCCGTTCCGGCGCCAAAACGGAGAGTTCGGGAATGGACATCGAAGCCGATGAGGAACTGACGGGCAAGAAGGCCACGCCAAAGATACTGAAATTCTATGCCTGGTTTTTCGGGTTGCTGATCAGTATATGGCTGATCGGCTTCACCGTGGCCATCCCCATTTTCTCGTTCCTCTACGCCAAGTTCCATGGGGCGCGCTGGCTGATTTCCATCATTATTGCCGCGGTCAGCCTGGTTATCCTGCAGGGCCTCTTCGAGCAGATCCTTCACATCCCCTGGCCCGACCCGGTCTTTCAGCAGTGGCTTCCCTTCCTGCCGGGGTAGGGGGGGAGTAGGAAGAGTTGCCACCGTCCGGTCTTCTTTACTATTGCTGCTCCTATCTCCTCCAACTCCTATCTCCTGCTACTTCTCCTACTTCTCCTACTTCTCCTACTCCCCCTACTTCTCCTACTTCTCCTACTCCCCCTACTTCTCCTACTTCTCCTACTTCTCCTACTCTTCCTACTCTTCCTACTCTTCCTACTCTCCCTACTCTTCCTACTCTCCCTACTCTCCCTACTCTCCCTACTCTTCCTACTCTTCCTACTCTTCCTACTCCCCCTACACCTCCTTCTTCAGCTCCTCATAGGCCTTCTTGACCTCGTCGACCGAAGCCGCATCCTCCAGCGTGCTCAGGTCCCCTACCGCCACCCCCATGGCGATGGCCTTCAGGACCCGCCTCATTATCTTCCCGCTCCGGGTCTTGGGCAGCTTACTGACAAAATAGACCTGCTCCGGAGTCGCCAGGGGACCTATGGCAGTCCGTATGTGCTCGGCCAGTTCTCCCTTCAAGGCCGTGGTGGGGACCCTGTCGGCCTTGAGAATGGCAAAGATTATCACCACTTCGCCTTTGATCGGGTCCGGTTTGCCGACGACGGCCGATTCGGCCACCGCGTGATGAGAAATCACGGCGTCCTCGATCTCCGCCGTCCCCAGCCGGTGCCCCGCCACCTTGATCACTTCATCCGACCGCCCCAGGATCCAGAAATAGCCTTCCCTGTCTTTGACGGCGTAATCCCCCGTGAAGAACATTCCTTTGAATCTGTCCCAATAGGCTGTCTGGTAACGCTGCGGGTCTCCATATATGCCCATCAGCATTCCCGGCCAGGGCTTCTTGATAACCAGGTAGCCGCGCTCTTCAGGGCGGGCCGGCTGCCCCTGCTCGTCCACCACATCGGCGTCGATGCCGGGAAGGGGAAAAGTGGCCGAGCCAGGCTTGAGGGGCGGCATGTCCAGGCCCGCCGCCGGCGCGATCATGAGGCTCCCCGTCTCCGTTTGCCACCACGTATCGATGATGGGGCACCGCTGGTTGCCTACGTTATGGTAATACCACAGCCATGCCTCCGGGTTGATCGGCTCCCCCACGCTTCCCAGGACCTTCAACGTGGTCAGGTCGTGTTTCTTCAGCCATTGCTCCCCGAACTTCATGAACATCCTGATGGCCGTCGGGGAAGTGTAGAATATGGTGACGCCGTACTTCTCGACGATCTCCCACCAGCGGTCCACCTCGGGATAGTCCGGCGCCCCTTCGTACATCACCAGCGCCGCGCCGTAGGCCAGCGGGGCGTAGACAATAGAACTGTGCCCCGTCACCCACCCCACGTCGGCGGTGCACCAGTACACCGAGTCCTCTTTTATGTCAAACGCCCACTGGTAGACCGAATGGTTGAACACCATGTAGCCGCCAGTGCTGTGCATGATCCCCTTGGGTTTGCCCGTCGTTCCCGAGGTATACAGGATAAACAGGGGATGGGTCGCCTCCACGTGCTCCGGAACCACCAGGGTCTCCGCAGTCTTTAGCAAATCGTCCAGCCAGAAATCCCTGCCCGGCTTCATGCTGACCGGCTGCTGCGTCCTCTTCATCACCACCACCTTCTCCACGGTACGGGCAAGGTCCACCGCCTTATCGGCGATCTCTTTCAGGGGAATCGCCTTGCCGCGCCGGAAACCGCCATCGGCGGTCACCAGCACTTTCGCCCCGGTGTCGTTCATGCGGTCGGCCAGCGATTGGGCGCTGAAGCCCGAGAAGATGACGGTGTGAATCGCCCCGATGCGGGCGCAAGCTAACATAAAGATCGGCAGTTCGGGCACCATAGGCAGATAGAGCGCTACCCTATCCCCCTTCTCCACTCCCAGCTTCTTCAATACCGAGGCAACCCGGTTGACCTCCCGGTACAGAAGAGAGTAGCTGAGCAGGCGGGTATCGCCCGGCTCCCCCTCCCAATAGATGGCCACCTTGCTGCGGCGCCAGCCGGTGAGATGCTGGTCCACACACAGGTAGGAGGCATTCAGCTCCCCGCCCTTGAACCAGCGGGCGTAGGGAGGCTCCCATTCCAGCACGCGGTCCCACTTCTTGAACCACTCCAGCTTGCCTGCCTCTTCACCCCAGAACGCCTCCGGGTCTTGCCGCGACCGTTTGCAGGCCTCGCGGTACTTGAAGAAGGGCCAGTAACGCTCCTCGAAGGGCAATGATAAACCTGGCATGGACGGCCTCCGATTCAGATTTCAGATTGCAGATTACAGATTCAATCACCCATGCGCCCAGGGGCGCGCCATGAACGATCAAAATGGCTGCGCCGTCTGTCATTCCGAGCGAAGCGCGCGCAGTCCCGATAGAATCGGGATAGTCGAAGAATCCTTCGGCTGCTCAGGACAAGTTCTTTCGGGGTGGCGCGCGATGCGAAAGACCCTTCGACTGCTCCTTCGCTTCGCTCAGGACTCCGGCTCAGGG
>JACQUA010000171.1 GCA_016210565.1 Chloroflexota bacterium | reverse complement strand
TCTATCAGGCCTACCAGAAGAAAACCGCAACCCAGAAGGTCAATCCACAGAAAAAACAGACACCCCGTTCGGTTACATTTTACATGACAAAACAATCCCCGGTTGGGTTACCTTGTTAAATGATTTGACACGGGTTCATAAGGCTCACAGTTTTCCCTGAGTTCTTTGAGTTATTGGGTTAATCGGTTGTGGGGTTGTCCTGTATGGCGACCCGCCGATCTGCAGTCTGCAATCTGCAATCTGCAATCTGCAATCTGCAATCTTGTAATCTTTGTTGACGAGGGAATATAATAACAACCAGTCTAAATTTCAGAAAGGAGAGGCTGGGAATGGAACCCTCTGCCTTTTTCAAAGGAAAATTCACGCCGCTGGCGGACGCCAGGGTGAGCATTCTCACCCATGCCCTGCACTACGGCACGGCCTGCTTCGAAGGCATCCGCGGCAACTGGAACGAGGAGGCGAAGCAGATATACCTGTTCCGGGTACGGGAGCACTACGAACGCCTGCACAGGAGTTGCCGGATAATCAAGATCAACCTGCCGCACACCGTCGACGAGCTGTTCCGCATTACCGTGGAGCTGGTGGAGAGAAACGGCTACAAGGAAGACGTGTATGTCCGCCCGGTGGCCTACAAGAGCTCGGAACAGGTGGGCGTGCGCCTGCACAATCTCGAAGACGGCTTCTTTGTTTTCGTGGTGCCCTTCGGCAACTATCTGGATGTGGGCCAGGGCATCAAATGCTGCACTTCTTCCTGGCGGCGCATTGACGATAATGTCATCCCGGCCCGGGCCAAGATTACCGGCCTGTACATCAACAGCGCCCTGGCCAAGACCGAGGCCTTCGAAAACGGCTACGACGAGGCCATTATGCTGACCCAGGACGGGCACGTTTCCGAGGGGAGCGGGGAGAACGTCTTCATGGTGAATAATGGGAAGCTGGTTACGCCGCCCGTCTATGACAATATTCTGCAGGGCATCACCAGGGATACCGTCATGAAGATAGCCAGCCAGGATTTTGGCATTGAGACGACAGAAAGGTCCATCGACCGGAGCGAGCTTTACATCGCTGATGAGTGCTTCCTGACCGGCACCGCGGCCCACCTGACCCCGGTGGTGGAAATCGACCACCGCAAGATCGGGAATGGGCAGATCGGGCCGGTGACGCGGAAGCTCCAGGATGTATATTTTGACGTTGTCCGGGGCAAGAACGACAAGTACCGGAGCTGGGTCACGCCGGCATATTCCAAGCTGGTCAAAGCCTGAAGGATTAGAAGATTACAGATTACAGATTCAAGATTCGAAGCCACCACACGGAATGACAAAGTCCGAATGACGAATGACCAATCAAAGAGAGAAATGACGAAACCCGAATGACGGACGGCTACCCGGGCTGGGGAATCTTGTAATCTTCGAAAATAGGGTGGCACAGGCGTCCCTGCCTGTGGGGACCTTTTCTTATCCTTCATGGCCCCGACTCGTCGGGATGGGGGATTGAATCGGTAATCTTGAATCTTTCTGGTGGGTTCGCGCAACCGCCCGCACCAGCACCACCCCATTGCGCTTAACCCACCCTACATAGACTCTCGACTCCAGACTCTGGACTTCTATTTTGCCTGGCGCTGGACGAGGGAGAGGAATTCGGCGCGGGTGGCGATCTTCCGGCGGAAGAGGCCGCGGTTGGCCGAGGTGATGATGTTGCTGCCGGGCTTCTTGATGCCCCGCATGGTCATGCAGAGGTGCTCCGCCTGGATGATCACGGCCACGCCGTCAGGCTGCAGCGCCCGGGTAATCGCATCCGCTATCTGGGTGGTCATCCGTTCCTGGAGCTGCGGGCGTTTGGCGATGATATCGACCACCCGCCCCAGTTTGCTGGCGCCCACCACACGTCCGTTTTCGTTCGGGATGTACCCGATGTGGACCACCCCGAAAAAAGGCAGAAGATGGTGCTCGCAGAGGGAGTAGAAAGGTATGTCGGACAGGATGACCATCTCGTGATGGCCCTCCTCGAAGCCGGCCGCCAGCTCCTTGCCCGGGTCAACCCCCATGCCCTGGAAGATTTCTGCATACATCTCGGCCACCCGCTGCGGCGTGCCCTTGAGTCCTTCCCGGTCCGGGTCCTCGCCAACGGCTTTGATGATTTCAGTAACGGCTCTGGCTATTCGCTGTTCGTCGACCATGGTCGGCTCCCCGGAAAGACCAAAGGTCAAAGATCAAAATGACAGACCAAAATGCAAAAAGGCTGTCGGCTCTCAGCTATCAGCCTCAGCCAACCGTTGGCCTATCCACAGAAAGGCTGAAGGCTGATAGCCCATTTTGAACTTTCATCTGTCATTTTGCATTTTGGTTTTGAATTTTGAATTTCGTCACGACTTCTTGCCGTAGGCCTGGCGGTCCCAGTGCTGGAAAACGTCTTTGGCCGGGGTGCCGTAGTTGTCGCCGCCAAGATAGAGAAGGGCATTCACTGCCTGGAGATTCAGACCCCTTTCCGTAAAGGCGTCCTTTTCGTAGTGGACCGCCACCACCTCTCCCACCAGCAGCTCATGGTCGCCGTAGGTCCGGTGGTCGTGCAGGCGGCATTCGTAGGTGGCACAGGCGTCCTTGAGGACGGGGACCGATGTCTTAAGAGGCTTCTCTTTGGCCAGCTTGAACTTCTCGAACTTGTCTATCTCTGCGCCCCTGCTTCCCCCGACAGCGGCCACGAGTTCCACCTTCTCCAGCGGCATGAAGTTAACCCCGAACTCCTTGCTGTCCAGGATGAGCTGGCAGGTGAACCTCCTGGAGCTGAGGGCGATGCCGTACAGGGACGGGCTGAAGGAGAGCGGGCAGTGCCAGACGGCGGTCATGGCGTTTTCTTTGAGGCCGTGCTTCGCCGTGACGATTATCGGCGCACCGGGATAGTGGAAACTGAAGCTGCCGGAGTTTTCGATTCTTTGTTTCATGGACTCTGCCTCCCCCGACGCTACCCGGTATCCCCGGGTGCATCGGGGCCTCTGGAAACCGGATTTTGAGACATTAACCCATTTTGTGTCTGATTGGACCAGGGACTAAGCGGGTTAGCTTGTCTTTGCCCGGAGAATATCCTGGGAACCGTGAATCACGGCCAAAACTTCGATCATGTCTGGTTTGACGTGGTAGATGACCCGATACGCCCCCTCAATCACCTCCCGGACGTTCTCTGTTTCGAACTCCGGCACCTTGCGACCGGATAGTGGAAGATCGGCGAGCTGCTGCGACCGTCTGGTAAGACTATCAACCATCCGGAGGGCGTACTCCGGCGAGTCCCGGGATATGTAAACGTAAATGGCATCAAGATGCGCCTGAGCCGTCTCCGTCCAGTGGACTTTCATTCCCCGAGGCCGTACCTGGCCCGGACTTCTTTCACGTTTTTTGTCTTGCCGGCTTCGCTGTCGGCTAAACCGTGTTCTATTACCTCTCGCACATAGATTTCGTGCACGAGGTCATCCCACGTGGCGTCGGGTGGCATTCTGTCAATCAGTTTATGGGCCTGTTCCTTTTCCATTCGGATTCGCATGGTGATCCCCGCTGTGTTTGACCAGATTACTAAAAAACCAGGGAAAAATCAATTTCGGTGGTGAACTAACTGCAACTGAGATGCTAAGAACCCCGTAGCGACACCCCTTGTCCGCCTTGCGGACTCTCGCAAAGCGGAGCGGGTGTCGAAACCTGGCAGCCATCCGCGGAACGACAGGGGTCCCGACCTGTCGGGATCGCTACGGGGCTTGTTGCCTTGCAAGCCCGCCCGCACGGGCAGGGACGCCTGTGCTACCCACAGGCATGCCGTGCCCCTACGCCCAGCCCAGGATTTTTTCCACCTCGGCCAGGTCAGCCCGGGCTTGCTGGATTTCCGGGGCGCGGGTGATGGCCGTGTCGGGGTCTTTCAGGCCGGAACCGGTGATGACGCAGACGATGGTCTTCCCCGAAACGTCCAGGCCGTTCTTGACCGCCTTGAGCAGCCCGGCCACTGAAGCCGCGGAAGCGGGCTCTCCGAAAACGCCTTCCCTGGTGGCCAGGGCGTAGTAGGCGGCCAGGATTTCCTCGTCCGTCACGAAGTCTATATTGCCCCCCGATTCCCGGGCGGCGTTTTCGGCGCTCTTCCAACTGGCGGGATTTCCTATCCTGATGGCGCTGGCCACCGTCTGGGGTTCTTTTATAGGATGCCCTCTGACAATGGCGGCCGCGCCTTCCGCTTCGAAGCCCATCATCCGGGGGGTCTTGCTCGCCAGGCGACGGGCATGGTGCTCCTTGAAGCCTTTCCAGTAGGCGGTGATGTTGCCGGCATTCCCCACCGGGATAAAGAGGAAGTCCGGGGCATCGCCGAGGACATCGATAACTTCAAACGAGGCGGTCTTCTGCCCCTCGATGCGGAAGGGGTTGATGGAGTTGACCAGGGCTACGGGGTGTCTCTGGGTGAGGCTGCGGACAATGTCCAGGGCTTCATCGAAGTTGCCTTCGATGTTGATAATCCCTGCTCCGTAGACGATGGCCTGGGCCAGCTTGCCGATAGCGATCTTGCCGTGGGGCACCAGGACCCAGACGGTGAGCCCGCACCGGGCGCCGTAGGCGGCGGCCGAGGCGCTGGTATTGCCGGTGGAAGCGCACATGATGGACGTGGCGCCGCTTTCCATGGCTTTGGCCACTGCCACCACCATGCCCCGGTCCTTGAATGAGCCGGTGGGGTTGCAGCCTTCCAGCTTGAAATAGAGGTTGCAACCCAACTCCCTGCCTATTTTGACCGAGGGCACCAGCGGCGTATCGCCCTCACCGAGGCTGATTAAAGGGGTTTTGGAAGTTACGGGCAGGAAGTCGCGGTACTTGAAGAGGACTCCCCGCTCCATTAGCCCTCTACCCGGATGATGTTATTGATTTCCTTGACCACATCCAGCTTCTCCAGCTCTCTTCGGGCCATCTGCACGGCCGCTTCCACAGCGGTGTGGGTCATGATGACGATTTCCGCTCTCTGTGCCTGCAAGTCCACTTCTTTCTGAATAACGGCGGAAATGCTGATGTTGTGGTCGCCCAGCACCCTGGAAATCTTGGCGAGGACTCCGGGGCTATCGGCCACGTTCATCCGCAGATAATACCGGGTGGCGATGTCGCTGATGGGCTTGACGTTCTTCTTCCGGTCCGGCAGCGGGGCCGGCAGGTGACCGGCGCCGGCGCCGATGCTCTGGGCCAGGGCGATGACGTCGGCTACCACGGCGCTGGAGGTTGGCTCCGCCCCGGCGCCTCTGCCGTAGAGAATGAGGTCCCCGACCAGGTCCCCGTGAATTTGGACCGCGTTGAAGACGCCCTTGACTTTGGCCAGCAGACTGTTTTCGGGTATGAACACCGGATGCACCCTGGCTTCCAGGGCGCCGTCCTGGGATTTCCCCATAGCCAGGAGCTTTATGGCGTAGCCTAATTCCCTGGCGTAGCGGAAATCCTTCCAGGTCAGCCGCGAGATCCCCTCGCGGTAGACATCGGCGGGCCGCACCACGCTGTGATAGGCCAGCGTGCACATGATGGCCAGCTTGTAGGCGGCATCGATTCCTTCGACGTCGTTGGTCGGGTCCGCCTCGGCGTAGCCCAGTTCCTGGGCCTGTTTCAGGGCCACGGCGAAGTCCAGTCCCTCATCGGACATCTTGGTCAGGATATAGTTGGTCGTTCCGTTGATAATGGCGTGAATCGAGGAGAAAGTGTTGGCGGCCAGGTCTCTCTGGAGGGGGCTGATCAGGGGAATGCCGCCCCCAACGCTGGCTTCGTAGCGAAGGGCGGTGTGGTGTTCCCGGGCCAGACCCAGCAATTCCGGCCCGTGCTTCGCAATCACTTCCTTGTTGGCGGTAACCACGCTTTTTCCGTTTTTCAGCGCATCGGCGATGTACGACCGGGCCGGGTTTTCGCCGCCAACAAGCTCGATTACGATGGCTATGTCCGGATTGTCGAGAATTTCCCGGGCGTCGGTGGTCAACAGGGAAGGGTCCAACTTGACCGGGCGGGGCCTTTTGATATCAATGTCGGCGATCTTCTTGAGAAGCAGGGGATACCCGGCAACGGCCGACAGGTTCTCTCTCTTCTCGGTAAGTACTTTCGCTACACCGGTGCCGATAGTACCCAGACCGATGAGACCGACGTTGACGGTTTTCACAACCATGTATCGAGAAATCCTGAGTCCGAAATGCAGAATCCTAAACCGGGCAAGCCGACACCGAAATGACTAATGACGAAACCCGAATGACGAATCAATCAATCACTCATCCCGACGAGTCGGGACCATCAAGAATGAAAAAGGACTGTGTTTGCGAGGAGCGAAGCGATGAAGCAATCCCCCAGTTGGCTGAACAGGCCGGGAGATTGCTTCGCTTCGCTCGCAATGACATTTTCGTAGCAATGACGAATTACGAAATTCGAATGACCGGTGTATGCTGCAACGATTGGTCATTCGTCATTCGAACTTCGTCATTCCGGGCGTTATCTTCTCCCGGACTTCTTTTGCTGTAGCCTGATCATGTACTCGGTGGCGGCCTTGAGCATAATGGCGTTCCGCTTGTCCGTGGTGTCCAGGAAGTTCTCCAGGGAATAGTCCTTCTTCTTCTCTTCGAACCAGTTCTGGAAAGCCTCGGCCTGGCGGGCTTCCAGTTTTGACTTCTCCAGTTCTCGCATCTGGGGTTCTTCCACCCCGCGGACCACCCAGTAGCCGCCCTGTAGAGTGCGCGTGGCGTCCAAAACGGGGCCTCCCAACGCGCCCGGTTCGAGGTTGAATAGTACCTGCTCAACCTCCGGGGAGAAGGAGCCTCTGGTGACCTCCCCGAGGTCTCCCCCGACCGCCTCGGTGAACGCGTCCGCAGAAACCTCCTTGGCCAGAGTGACAAAGTCCTCGCCCTGTTCCAGTCGTTTTTTGACCTCGCGCGCTTCCGCCTCGGTCCGCAGCAGGATGCCGTGGGCCTTCACACTGTTCTCCAGCTTCTCGGTCACCTTGAGGATCCAGTATCCACTACCCTTCAAATAGGCGCCCTTATCAAAAAAAGGCTGGCTGAGCTCACCCTTTTTGAGTTTGAAAGTGACTTCGCCGAAGGTCTTGCTCACGTCATCGCGGAGCATCCAGCCGACATTCCCATCCTTGTCCTTGGAGGCGGGGTCCTGGGACAGCTCTTTGACCAGGGCCGGGAACGCGGCGCCGTTCTGCAGTTGCTGTACCACCTTTTTCGCCTCGTCCTCGGTGGGTAGCAGTATCCTCTCCACCTGGGCGTGCATTTCCTCCCTGGGTACCGTGGGCACAATAACCTGGTCCCTCAGTTTGGTCTTGACCAGTTCCCACCGGACCAGGTTTCGGTATTCCTCATCCGTGAGGTCCACTGCCTCCAGGTTGAGGCGGTACACCCGGGCGAAGTCCTCTTCCTTTCCACCGAAGCTTTTCCGGAGGTCCTTGTCGATTTCCTCCGGGGACACCTGAATGTTCAGCTTCCGGGCTTCCTGTTCGAGGATTTCCGAGTTCTGGAGATACTCGATGGTACTGTTGAGAAGCGGGGCGTTGGCAGTTTCCTCCCGGCGGTAGCTGAAAAACATCAGCATCTTGTATAGCGCTTCCTTGGTGAAGACCTTGCCGTTGACCTTGAGGGCGGCCTGGGAAAAGTCTTCCTTTTCCGCGAGGGAGGGCTTTATGCGATTGTCGTAGTATCCGAAGGAAAGGATACCCAGAACGGCAGCGATGACAAAAACGCCGGAGATAAGGACCAATCGCTGCAGCTTTTTCTGGCGCTCCCATTTTGAAAGCTGCAATCTGGAGGGGACGCGCTCCGGTACGGGTTTATGTTTCCTGGGCAAGCCGGACTCCTGTTATGCTGAGGCTGGTTGTGGGGTGGCGGCGGGGGCCGGGGGGACCGCTGCCGCCGGCGGCGTGGCTGGCGTGGCTGGCGGCGGTGGGGCCGCGGCAGGCGACACTCCCGCAATCCTCCGGATGTGGGCCGCGGTGTACGGCAACAGCGCAAGCAGGCGGGCTCTGGAGATAGCTGTGGCCAGGGCGCGCTGGTGCCTGGCGCAGGTCCCGGTTTTGTAACGCCGCTCTATTTTCCCGCTGTCAGACAGGAATCGCCTCAGTCTGACGGCGTCTTTGTAGTCGATAACCGCGTCCTTGACGGTACAAAAAGTGCAGACTTTCCGCCTCGGGATGAACCGGGGCTTGCGTTCTCCCCGGCCTCTGAAAGGGCGTCTTGGTCCAGTACCAGGTCTTGCTTGCATATCTTCTTATCTCCAGGAAAAATCAGGATTGAATAGTCAAGAATTAAGATTACCTGCCGGCCCTCTACAGGCTGAGGTCCCCGGGCTCCACTTCGTCGGGGGCTCCGTCTTCGGGCAAGGCGGCGGCGGCCTGCTTGTCCAGGAAGAGCACCTTGTTGGCGATGATCTCTATCGAGGTGCGCTTTTGCCCGTCCCGCCCCTCCCAGACCCGGGTCCGGAGCCTGCCTTCGACATAGGCTTGCTTACCTTTGGTAAGGAACTGGTTGCACGTCTCAGCGAGCCGGTTCCAGGTCACCACGTTGAACCATTCCGTCTCCTGCTTGCGTTCCCCTTCGGGGGAGTTGTAAGAGTGGTTGGTAGCTATGCTGAAGGATGTTACCGGCGCGCCCGTGGGAGTATAGCGCATTTCGGGGTCCTTTCCCACGTTGCCAATGACGATAATCTTGTTGAGACTGGCCACGTCAATACTCCTTTCAGCTTCCCCTGACTCAGGCTAAGATGGTTCGGACTTAGCTGGCTCGGCCGGTTGTGACGGAGGCGACTGCTGGACCTGCGGACCCTGGGGCGCCGGCGCCGGGGCCGGGACCGCCGGCGCCGGGGCCGGGGGTTTCTCGGTGCGGATCAAAAGGTGGCGCAGGACCGCTTCAGACATCTTGAGATTGCTCTCCAGGGCTAACAGCAGCTTTGCTTCCCCTTTGAAACGAGTGAAGACGTAGCTTCCTTCCGCTGCGCCCTTGATGGAGTAGGCCAGCTTGCGGCGGCCCCACCGGTTTACCTCGGTCACGGCGCCGCCCCGGTCGCCGATGAACTTGCTCATCCCCTCGATAGTGGAGGGAAGGTTCTCATCCGTTATCTCGGGCTTATATATTACTACCAGTTCATAGTCTTTCAATAATGAAACACCTCATGACTACAGAATTTTTGGCAACGGCTTTAGATTCAGCCAAGATTATAACATAGAAACACCCAAAAACAAAAAAAACGGGTGGCACAGTCGTCCCCGACTGTGGTCTTGCTGCATGAAGTGTGGAAACCCGTAGCTACACCCCTTGTCCCGGCGCGGCGGGATCGAAACGTGGCGGCCAACCAAGCACGACCCGCGCACCCGTAAAGAGTGCGGCTACAGGGATTGTCGTTCTCCAACCAGTTTCTTCAGCCGGGTCTCGATGGCCTTCTTGTGGCTGCCTTCCCAGTAGACCCGGTGGCAGGCCGGGCAGCGGAAGAACCGCGTCTGCTTCTTGAAAACGAAGGGCGGCACGATGTCCCTGACCTCTTCCGGGGCCGCGGGGGCCAGGGGAGCGTTGCACTCCAGGCAGCGGGAGAGCGGATGATGGAATAGGTCCAGGTTGAGGGCGCTCGTCACCTGCTTGAGCTGCTTTTCGGTGCTGTCATCCTCCAGCAAGATTGCTTTTATCCGGCCCCCGGTAATCACCTTCTGCTCGAAGATGCGGGTGTCGCGGGTGAGCACGATCCGGTCCTCGGCGATGGCTGTGGCCAGCATATCCCTATCGGGGCCCTCACGATAATAGAGGGTGTCGTACCCTATCAGCCGGAGCCACCGGGCCAGTTTCCCGGCGTTGCTATCAACGATAAAACGCGGTTCCATGACGCCGAAATTCAAACCACGATAAAACCGTAGCGACACCCCTTGCGGGTGTCGAATCGATGATGGCCGCCAGCGGCATGGTTCAATCCTTCAGAGCGAAGGGGTTGAAGTTGGTCTGGTAGTCGAAGGTGTCGATGCCTTCCTTCTTTTTGAGGTAATTGACGATGGCGTAGGTCAAAGGCGTGGCCAGCGCCTCATAGGCCGTCTTGGCCAGCCAGTGGTTGAGCACAATGAACCCGAGCACGTTCAGCGGCATGGCGCCCCAGAAAGCCACGCTGAGGAACACGACCGTGTCCAGGCCCTGGCCGACCACGGTTGAGCCGATGGTGCGGGTCCACAGCCATTTGCCTCCCGTCCATATTTTCATTCTGGCAAGGATAAAGGCGTTGGCGAACTCCGCCGCGATGTAAGCCAGGAAAGAGGCCGCCAGGAAACGGGGGGTGCTTCCCAGGATACGGTCATAGGCGCCCTGGGCGTCCCAGCCCGGGGCGGCGGGGAGTTGACCGGCAACCCAGAAGGCCACGATGGCAACGAAGTTACACACAAAACCGAGCCAGATGATGCGCCGCGCCTGGCGGTAGCCATATACCTCGGTTAGGATATCGCCGAAGATGTAATTGAAGGGGAAAATAATGATGCCCGCCGGCAGGATGATCGGGCCGAGGCTTATCAGCTTCACGATGACTATGTTGGCGACGATGAGGCACGTGACGAAGAGAACGGCCACTATCACGAAGTACTGGGAGTATTGGGGATGTCTGGTCTGCGTGGGATTATCCTCCTCAAAAAAATTGTGAAAACTTTTTAATATTTGTCGGAAAAACCCCTTGACAAATAAAATAACTGATGTTAACGTTTTTATAGTTCTCTTGAAGAACGTTAGCAGGCAAAATATTATAGCACGGCGATAAGACTAAGGGGTTTTTACCCAGGCAGCAATGGATACTTGTACGGAGTCTCATATCACTTTCGACCGTAGCCGTAGGCTGCGTAGTAAGCGGGGGAAGCTGGAAGCGCCCGGTTTCCCCTTGAAGATTAGCAGTACTGAAGATTGGTGCATGGCAATGGATTGCTGTGCACCAATTTTTGTTTTACGCTCCCTGTTCCGCCCGGACAGGGAGCGTTTGTTTTCTACGCGGCTACCATGAAGTATCTCAGAAACTGCGAAAGGAGGGAAATCCCTTGAAGAAGCCGGCCAAGCCAGCACCGAAGAAAAAATAGGACAACCCGGTCAGAGTAAACTACCACATTGAAACATCCAATACCTGTTGAAAGGGGTAAACACAATGAAGAAGCCGGCCAAGCCCGCCCCCAAGAAGAAATAGGGACCCGCAAACTACCAGATTGAACAACCCAATACTCATTGAAAGGGGTGATAACACCGTATGAAGAAACCAGCGAAGCCCGAACCCAAGAAGAAATAACCTACCTTCGGCAAGGAAGAACCCCCCCCGTTCCAGGGGAGGTTCTTCCCGCAATCATATCTTTTTGATGTAATCGCCAGCTTCCCGAGGGGACGGACTGGTGGTGGGGCTTACCCCCTGGAAAATAGTTTTCCAGGGGGTATTTTTATGGGATAATATCGGCTTATGACTACAGAGCCGCCGGACCATCAAGCAGCCCGCACCAGGGGGCTGAATAACAAGCAAATAAAGCAGAGCCTGAAATACGCTACCCTCGAGGGCGGCGCGGCCGCCGGCATGGTGGGGTTCAGCGAGCAGTACGTGACGCCCTTTGCCCTGGCGGCGCAGGCTACACCGACCCAGATCGGGCTCCTTAACTCCATCCCCAACCTCCTGACCATATTCTTCACCCTGAAGGCCCAATCCCTGGTGGATAAAATCGGCAGCCGCAAGAAGACCATCATGCTGCTGGTGTTCATGGACATATTCTCGGTCTTTCCCCTGCTGTTCGTACCCCTGTTTGTGGGAAAGAACTTTTTCGTCTGGTTCGGTCTCCTGTCTTTCTACTACTTCTTTCCCCCTATCATGATCAACCCCATCTGGGGCAACCTGATGGCCGATATTGTGCCTCCTAAGAGGATGGGCAAGTATTTCAGCCGGAGGAGCGCCCTGGTGGGGGCCTCGACTCTGGTCTGTTCATCGGTGGCCGCAGCCATCCTGAGTCAGTTTGGCGACGCCACGATGATGGGGTTCACCATCATCTTCGCCGTGGCGGTGGTCTTCCGGGTGGTTTCATTCCTCTGCTACGCGAAGGTGTACGAACCGCCCATGCACCCGAGCACCGGCCAGCCCTTCGGGTTCATTGATTTCGTTAAGGAGACCAGGTCCAGCAGCCTGGTCAGATTTATCCTTTTCATTTGCCTGATGAACTTCACGCTGAACCTGGCCGGACCTTTCCACGCAGTCTATCTCATCAATACCCTGAACCTCAGCTACATGACGTACATGGTTATCATCAACGCCTCGGCGGTGGCCACCATGGTTACGCTCGGTTTCTGGGGGCGGCGCGCCGACCGTTACGGCAATGTCAGGGTCATCAAGACCAGCGCCTATCTGATGCCCATCGCCCCGATTCTGTGGCTGGTTTCCGGGAACCCGGTTTTCCTGGTGGGCGCGCAGTTGCTGGCGGGATTTGCCTGGGCCGGTTTCAACCTCTGCGGTCCGAATTACATCTATGAGGCCAGCCCCAAAGAAAGACGCGGCAAGTATCTGGCTTATTTCAGTGCGGTCAACATCGCCGCCCTGTCCCTGGGGGCCATGGCGGGTGGGTTCCTCGGCAACGTGCTTCCACCCATCAAGGGCTCGGGTCTGCTCACCCTGTTCTTATTGACCGGCATGCTCCGCCTGGGGATCGCCCTGTTCTTTGTGCCCAGGTTTCAGGAAGTCCGATTCGCCCGGGACTGGAAACACCCTGCCCTCTTCTATAACTCCCTTTCTGTCAGCCCTATGGTCAGGGGAGGCCTGTTCCATAACCCGCTGGCCTACAAGCCCATTGTCGCCGCTGCCCAGACTTTTTCTCCGCGTCCCACCTCTCCCTATAGCCCCTTCTACCAGCGGGTGGTCAGGTTTGTGGTAGATACCGCGGCGCAAAGGGACCAGGAACGGCCCCGCGGCAAGCATGACCTCTTTCACAACAAAGACGCCAGGAAGATCATGACGCCCGGTGTCCAGCCTGGGGATGCCGCGAAAGAACCCTCCCCGTGGACTCCCTTTCGCAACTACGTGCGCAAGAAGAGAGAAGGTGGTGAAAAACCATCTCCCATCGTTGGAGATGACCTGAGCATTGCGGAGCAGGCGCGCCGGCATCTGGAGATGCTGAGGAGGCGGGCCAGGGCCAAACAGGGGCCGGCCAATCCGGAGGTCCGGCCGGTGAGCCTGTACTACAACAAGGAAATGCAGAAGCAATGGGAAAAGGGCAAGAAAGGAACTCCCAAAGAGACACCCTCATCTTCGCCTCTCCACACCCTTCCCCGGGAGCGGCCCCCTTCCGTCCTGGAGAAAAAGGTTCACAAACGGGGACTATTCTACCGGATGGTCTCGTGGGAAGACCTGGTGAAAAAGAAGAAGAAGCCGGGGGAGTAGTGAGTAGTGAGTAGCCAGTAGAACCGCCCGCAATCGGTACCACAGGCCACCGTGCCTGCGCCCTTCCCGGTACCACAGGCCTCCGTGCCTGTGAGAGCTGAATGAGGCCAATGTCAGCCTTTTTTGTTAATGACCATCAGTCCCGTGGGCCGCCAGCGCCGTCGAATCTTCGAACTGTGTTCTCCTCTTCCTGGCTCAGCCCGTACAGGCGGAAAACAGCACCGTCAATCTCGGCGTCGGTCTGGCGAATCTTCCGTTCAACTTCCTGCCGGTCTTCCACCCTCTCCGGGGGAATGCCGTCAAGCTCAGCGTGCACTCCGAGCATGGTTTGCACAAGAGACACCAGTCCGTCTCGCATGGCGACATCCGCCGGATTCGTGGGGTCAATGCGCCGGATGGGCAAAGGCTCGATGAACTGGCGGTTGGCCGAGCGAAAACCCCCGCGGAACGGGGCGCTGATACGCCGGAAGCAATAGTCCAGGAGCCGGGAGTGCAGGAGACCAAGGACGTACAGGTAGTTCGTTTCCGGGCCATCCTTGAGGATTATTCCCCCGACATCGACATTGTCCAGGTAGAAGGAACCGTTGCCATCGTAAACCGCCTTGAGGTGTTCTACCAAGCGGGGGATAGCCAGCTTCCGGTGGTCGTGCAGCGCAAGGTTCTTGGGATAAACGTAGGCGTACCACCGGTCGTGCTTCATCTTGCCTCCTTCCCGGTTTTCCAGTGTCTCCCGGTTCCGCAACAGGTACCTCCAGGTCCTGGGATAGTTGTCTCTGAACTCCGCCGCTGTAACAAGTGTCGCTTGTGCCCCAATCGTCCGGTAGGGGAAAAGCAGCAATCTCTCCGCGTGCGGGGCCCCGTATCTCTTGATATCCGGCCCGCTCAGGAGGGATTTGAGCAACCCGGCTTCCAGTTCGTGCGTTTTCTCGGTGGCGCGGGAATAAACACGGACCATGCCTTCCTTGGCTTCGCCCCGTTGTTCGAGAATGTACACGCGGTCGGCGCTCGTTATCAGGCCCTGGAATATCCGATCAGCCACGTCGCCCAAGGGATCGCTACACGCAGCCAGCTTTTTCCACAGGCCGTCATCAGCCGGCACCGGGGGCCACACTTTTCTGGTCAATGCCTCCTGTGGGGCGGCAACCGTGGCCAGTTCGTCTATCTGGGCTGCTGACGCAACATCAGAGTTGGCGATTGCGGCGGGTACGGAAACGTACTGGAGGTCGCCGCCGATCGGTGACTTCTTGATTATTATGATGGCCGGGTAGGTGGTGGCCTCGGCGAAAACGGTCCCGGCGGACAGGTCCACTATGCGCTCCACCGTGCAGTCCTTTCTGATGAGTTGCAGTACCTTTTCCCCGTATTGGGACTTCAGGAACTTGCCGGAGCAAATGAACCCCAATCTTCCCCCGGGTTTGAGCAGTGCGATGCCCTTCTCGATGAACAGGACATATATGTCAAAGGAGCCGTAGGCCGATTCGTATTGGTCCCGGTAATAGTCAGCCTCGTCCCGGCCCAGGCTTTGAATGCGGACATAGGGGGGATTGCCCACCACGACGTCGAAACCGCCCCCGGAAATGATGGCGGGAAACTCCTTCTCCCAGCTAAAGGCTTGCTTCTCTTTCCACGACTCGCCGAAATACGGCCTTAATTCGGCTTCTCCACCGGCGACCAGCGAATTGCCGCGCCTGATGTTGTCCGCCAGGCTGGGGAGCGTTTCCCGCCGGGCCAGGCTGCGCAGCAGCAGGTTGAGTCGGGTGATCTCCATTGCCTGCCGGTCAAGGTCAACCCCGAAGACGTTCCCCGTCAGCACGGGCAGACGCTCCCACTGGTCGAGATCGGTGACCGTTTTCCCTTTGACTGAGGCGTGGTAGCGCAGGAGTTCATCGTAAGCCCGGATTAGAAAGGAGCCGGAGCCGCAGGCCGGGTCCAGAATCTTGATGTTGACGATCTGGTCGTGACTCTGTTCCGCCAGGAATTGCCCGACGGTGTGCTTCACAACATAGTCTGTGATCCATTTCGGCGTGTAGAAGATGCCCTGCTGCTTGCGCTTCTGCCTTCCGGCCTCAAGGGAGATTTCTTCTGTGGCGAAGCCAAGATCGAGCCTGGCCTGCGCCTCCTTCGCCTTTTGCCTCACAACTCGGGGGACATAGCCCAGATATTGTTCATAGACGGCGCCCAGGACATCCGGCTCGATGACCGAGAAGTCGTAGCTGGCCACCCCGCCCGGGACATCATAAAGGCCCTTCAGGATGCCGGACAGGGAGACGGCGTCGATGACTACGCTGTCCACAGGGTGCCGAACGAACAGGTCGCTGTCATAGTACCCGTCGAACCGGCGAAAGACCTCCCTCAGGCGTTCCACCAGCTCGGGCTTGTGCTCGCCGCCCCGCCACCGGTTGAGCGCCGCCAGGAGCAACTTTTCCTCGATCCCCCTGTCCTCGCAGGTGCGGATGAAGATGAGGCGGTTGAACAGCCGCTGGATGATTTCGTCGATTCCCGGGATGGTCAACCCTCCGTTGTAGCCGTGGAGCTGGCTGAACAGCTCCTCCCGCCACTGCCGCAGTTGGGCGAAAAGCCGCTTTTCCAGCGGCTCGGCGGGCTTCAGGGCGCCCACCTTTTCCGCCTCCCTGTCCAGCGCGCCGGTTTCCACGGATTCCCGTGAAAGCAGCCAGAGGCGTTCAAAGTCTGGCAAATAGTCGTCGCATGCCAGGTTGAGGAATGGCTGGCCGGTCCGGGCGTTGAACAGCCTCAACCGGTCGAAGCTGGTCAGACCGGCCCAGGTCACGCCCTTGTTGTAGGCATAGGTCACCGCCTGCTTCACATAGTCGGGGTTGTTCAGGTCGGCGTTGAGGTGCTTGGCTTCCAGGTAGAAGCGAGAGACTCCCTTTATCTTGAAGGCGTAATCAACGCGCCCCTTTGAAGCCCTCTCCTCCGGGGACACCTCCTCGATATTGTCGAAGTCCCAGCCCAGGGCCCGAAACAGGGGCTCCACGAACCCCTGCCTGGTCTTCGCCTCGTGACAGGCTTTGACCTGGGCGGGAGTGAGCGCCTGGTATTCCGCGACCAGTCTGGCTATTTCCTGCCTGGCCTCTTGTTTGCTGGCAAACATGTGTCATCCTCGCCTGGCGGCGGGCAGGAACCTGAGCGGGGGACTGCTTCCGAGTAGCCCTACTCGCGTTGTTTGCCTTTTGACCGAGTTGAAGAACTTCTCGTCAGCGGTCCACAAGAATCTGTCATTCTGAGCGAAGCGAAGAATCCTTGCGCTGGATTCTGCAATTAAGCACTGGCTCGCGACTATTCGGCGGTGGAGCACATTGGTTGCCCCGGCCGGCAGGAAAGAGGGGGCCGCGGTTGCCGTACCGGCATCCTCC
This sequence comes from Chloroflexota bacterium, assembly GCA_016210565.1. GTDB lineage: Bacteria > Chloroflexota > Dehalococcoidia > JACQUA01 > JACQUA01 > JACQUA01. The sequence goes on along the minus strand of JACQUA010000171.1, from coordinate 17,520 downwards.
CAGCCGGCCGCCGTGTCCATGTCTTCATCATCATGCGCCTCCGAGAGCACCCATTTCACGGCGAGACTGGCGTCCACAACCACCATATGAGCCAGGCTGCTCAAGCTGCTTTGTCCTCTCTTCTCTCAAGTGGCGAACTATCTCGACCGATTCATCGGGGTGGCGGCGTTTCTGGAAAACTCGCTTCTGGGATGCCCGCGCTTCTTCGATGGATTCCCCGGTGAAGCGGCCGGGAATCCTCTATGGGGTTCATCTCTGTCGAGCCGGTCTTCGATTGCCCGGATGGAGTACTCCCGCATGGTGATGCCTTTCAGCGCCGCGGCGACCTTGAGGTGGGTGCGCAATTCCGGGGTCATATCAAGAGTGAACCGGCTTTTCTTGTCCTTTGCTTTGACCTGTACCATGTTACACCTCTCATCGGGATTATACTGAAAGGTGAGAAATACTGCAATACGCACGGAATGACGAATGACGAAATCCCGATCACCGCGCACGTTGCACGCCCCCGCTCCCGGTCGCGCTGGTTCTTCGCTTGTTCGAGGCTTGCCAGAGTTCCCGGCTCTCACAGGCACGGAGGCCTGTGGTACCGGCCGGCGAATGTTCGAATCTATCTGCCCAGCAACCCCTGCAGGAGAATCACCGCCGCCTTTTTGTCCAGGGGTTCGTTGTTGTTGCCGCACTTGGGCGACTGGATGCAGCTCGGACAACCTTCTTCACAGGGGCAGCTCTTGACCAGGTTCAGCGTGGCCTCCCATAGCTCCTGCACCAGCTCGTAGCCCTTTTCGGCGATGCCGATGCCGCCGGGATAGCCGTCGTAGATGAAAATCTGCGGCTTGCCGGTCTCCCAGTGAGAGGCCGTGGAAACGCCGCCGATGTCGTTGCGGTCGCAGAGGGCGAAAAGGGGCAGCAGTCCTATGGAGGCGTGCTCCGCCGCGTGCAGCCCCCCAGCCAGGTCCAGGTTCTCCTGGAGGATTCTCTTGAGGGCGGCGTCGGGAATATCGAACCACAGGGCTACGGTCTCGAAGGTCTGGGTGGGCAGGTCCAGCTCTTCGTCCCCGGCCGTTTCTTCGGAGAACTGGACCTTTTTGCGGAAGCCCACCACGGTCTTCTTTACCTGCGCCTGTCCGAGATAGACCTCGGTCTTTCCGGCAGGTTTGTGCTGCCACTCTTTGGAGATGCTGATCTCGGTTATTTCCCTGGCGTGGGTGTAGTAGTTGACATCCGTCTGTCTGGCATAGGCCGTCTTTCCCGGTATGTCCAGGTCGGTGATCAGGTAGCTCTCTCCCTGGTGCAGATAGACGGCGCCGGGATGGATTTGAGAAAAAGCCACGGAGGCTTCCACAGTCTCGATGACGCGGTTGTGAGCGGCGGCGTCCCGGATAACGTAGCTTGCGGAGGAGACCGACCGGATGTTGACCCGGGTGGCGGGATAGGAGACGCCCGGGGCGACGTACCATTTCTGGTCTTTCCGCTTGAGCAGTCCTTTTTGCTCCAGCTCCAGCGCCATGGCTTCAAGACCGGCGCCGAAGATTGCCTCATTTCCCGCAGCCAGGGGCCGTTCCCAGGCGGCGCAAAGGAGGTGCGCGCCCAGTATATGGGGGTTGGCCATATTGGTGAGGGCATGCTCGAACCTGCGGCGAAAGAAGTCCCAGGGATTGCGCATGAAATACTGGTCCAGGGGGTTGTCCAGGCCGATAAGAAAAGTGAGGGAGGGCGTCCCCCGGCGGCCGCTGCGTCCGGCCTGCTGCCAGGTGCTGGAAATGCTTCCCGGATAGCCCACCAGGACCGTCGCGTCGAGGCCGCCGATGTCGATGCCCAGCTCCAGGGCGGTGGTGGCCACTGCGGCCAGGAGGTCCCCGCGGAAAAGCTCCTTCTCGATCTGGCGGCGGTCCTCGGCGAGATAGCCTGCCCGGTACGGCTTGATCCGGGAAGCCAGGCTCCGGTTTTCTTCTTTGAGTCTGTCCCTGACGTAGATGTAGATAAGCTCCACGAGCCGCCGCGTCTTGGCGAACGCCAGGCTCCGGATGCCGTGCGTCACCAGTTCGGTGAGAAGCGGGGTGGCCTCGCTGTTGGCGCTGCGGCGCACGTTCTTTACCTCGTCGATGACCGGGGGGTTCCAGAAAACGAACTCCTTGCCACCGTAAGGGGACCCGTCTTCGTCCACCAGGTTGAAGGGAACGCCCACCAGGCTCTCAGCGTGTTCTCCGGGGTTGGCGATGGTGGCGGAACAGGTAATGAACCGGGGGTGGGAACCAAAATAGGCGCAGATGCGGCGCAGCCGGCGCATGATACAGGCCACGTGGGAGCCGAAAACCCCCCGGTAGACGTGGGCCTCATCCAGCACGACGTAGCCGAGGTTGCGCAGCAGCCGGCTCCATCCGTTAAAGTTGGGTAGAATGCCGAGGTGGAGCATGTCAGGATTGCTCAGGATGATCCGCCCGCGTTTCTTGATCAGGGAGCGCTGGTCCTGAGGCGTATCCCCGTCGAAAGTCGCCACATCTCCCGGTTTGAGTATGCCCGGCCCTCCCAGTTGCAGGAGGGAGCGTAGCTGGTCCTGGGCCAGGGCTTTGGTGGGAAAGAGGTACAGGGCGCGGCTGGAGGGGTCCTGGAGCAGGCTTTCGAGGACGGGGAGGTTATAGCAGAGGGTCTTGCCGCTGGCGGAGGGGGTAGCCACCATCACATTGCCGCCCTGCCGCGCGACGTTGATGGCGCGGGCCTGGTGGATGAAGAGCCTGCTTATCCCGGCGGAATTCAGGCGGTCCTGGAGCTCGGGCGGCAACGGCCGGTCCAGATCGCCATACTTCGCCTCCCGGAACGGGAGCTTTTCCACGTGGACGATCTGGCCCTGGAAGAAGGCCAGGCTTCTCAGGTGGTCGAGAAAGGCCGTGGTGTCCACCGCCCGCCCCCTAAAGGCCGGGGATAACTTCTAGCTGGTAGTCCAGAAGCTCGCAATCGTACCGGCAGTTGGTGATGAAGTTCAGTACTTTGGACAACACTTCGTTGGCGTGCTGCGGGTCGTTGCTGACACAGCTTACGCCCAGGGTGGCCAGTTGCCAGTAGTCCAGTTCGTCCACCTCAGCGATGCATACGTTGAAGGTATTCCGGACACGGGCAGTCAACGACCTGATCACCTGCCGCTTGCCCTTCAGGCTTTCGTTTTCAGGCAGGCGGAGCTTGATTTTTAAGACACCGATATGCATTGCTCAGAAAATGTCACCGTGAGCGTAGTCGTCCCGACTGGTCGGGATCGTCCCGCTCCCCGGCCCGAAAGAACTTGTCCTGAAGGCAGCGAAGGATTCTTCGACTACGCTCGCTGCACTCGCTTCGCTCAGAATGACAGCGCACGCCATTTTCATCCTTCAGGGTGCGCCACCGGCGCATGGATGATTGCTGCGAGAATAGGCCGATACCATAGGCCACGGTGCCTGTGAGCCGTCATGTTCATCCTCGATGCTGCGGCTTCGGCGCACGGGCGATTGTCCAGAAAATGTCGCCATTGAGCGATGCCGGGCGTAGTCGCGAGGTCCCCTCGCCGGGGTGGGCGCGAAGACCGCGCCCCTACGGTTTGTACAGGACCCAATACACTCAGAACGCGCAGATACCAAAGTCGTTACACGTAATCTGCCCGCGGGGCGCCCCCTTCCCGCGATGGCCGGCCGCTAGCCGCGGTCCCGTTGCCTAGCGAAACAATCGCTACAGTAGACGGGCCGCTCTTGCCTCGGCTCGAACGGCACCTGGGTGGCCGCGCCGCACGTGGCGCAAACCGCGGGGTACAGTTGTCGCGGAGCACCACCCCTGTCCGGCGCCGAAGCGCTGCGCCTCCTGGCGGAACGGCATTCCGGGCACCGGCGTGGTTCGTTCTGCAACCCTTTCTGCTGGTAAAACTCCTGTTCGCCGGCGGTGAAGACAAACTGTTTGTTGCAATCCCTGCAAATGAGGGTCTTATCGATAGGAGCCATGACTGCACCTCCTTTCGTGGCGGACTGGAAGAACCTTGGTACCGATGCAGTCGCAAACGGGGGCCCTATCGACCGGAAAGGGACAAAAGGGAAGAGGGGCAAGCGGGGGGTGACTTCTCTGCCAACCGAGGGCTATGTCCTGACCACACTGGGGCTTGCCAAGGGACCGGACATCGTTGAACAAGGCCATGCCAAATGCGGATTATACCGCGCCGGGCCAGACTATGCAATAGGAAAAACGACAATCAGCGCAAAATTGTGAAAAAATCGGCTCCCATTGCCTGGAAAGGTGACCATGCCCGTCCGGCGTGGCTAAAGATTGGATTATCCGGAGTATTCTGCCAGCTTCATAATGAAAATATTCGCATTTCCGGGCAGTATTCGCCCTGTGGAGACCCCGCCCACATAGCCGGTGACATAGAGACCGCCCGTTTCGTCTAATGCTACCCCATAGGCTCTGTCCAGCCCGCTGGTGCCGAACTGGTATGTCCACAGTACGCTTCCGGAGCTATTATACTTGCGCACGAAGGCATCGGTTTCGCCCGAATATGTTTGGCCCTCTAAGGGACCCCTGACAAGCCCGGCCACATAGGAGTTTCCGGCCCGGTCTACCGCCACGCCGTAGGCTTGGTCGGCGCCACTCGTGCCGAATTGATTCACCCACACCAGATTGCCCGAAGCATCGAGTTTGGCGACAAAAGCGTCCTGGCTCCCCGACCGGGTCTGACCGGGAAAGACCCCATTGGTGAAGCCGGCTATGTACAGGTTCCCCGCCCCGTCCGCCACCGCCCTGTGGGGCTGATCGTATCTGCCGGTCCCGAACTCCCGGAGCCACAGCTCGTTACCGGAGCTATCGTACTTGAGAATAGAGATGCTGGATGCTGCTATCTGACCGGGCAGAGAGGAATGTACCGTTCCAACCAGATAGACGTAATCCGAAGCCCCCGCAGCTACGTTGTCGGCAGAAAGCCCCGGGGGGAGACGCCGGGACCATAGCTCGTCTCCCTCACTGCTGTATTTGCGCAGGATTGCGCCAGCCGTCACGTAGACATCACCCGCACCGTCCACAGCTACGTCATCAACCTCGTAGTAGCCGCGAGTCCCGAACACGCGGGTCCACAATTCATTTCCTTCGGCCCCGTATTTTCGGACAAAGGCATCCTGACCGCCGGTGGCAAAGCCCACGACATAGATACCGCCGGCGCTGTCCGCAGCTACATTGGCTGTATCGCCAATGGAATTCCGGAATTGTTTCAGCCATGAAAGGGTTCCAGAGTCGTCGTATTTCGCAACAAGGACTTGACTGTTGCCGGGCCAGGTTTCCCCGGTGAAGGTCCCATCGGTCAGGCCCACCAGATAGGCGTTACCGGCCTGGTCCACGGTTACAGCGTAAGCATGGTCACTGCCGCTGCTGCCGAACCATCTTCGCCATAGCTCCGTTCCCTGCCCGTCGAGCTTGGATACGAAGACGCTGGCCACCAGCAAACCCGGGTGATCGGCGAATGGCTCTTCTTGGAGACCCATGAGATGAATATTCTCAAAGCCGTCTACCGCTATGCCTCTGGCCGCTCCATAGCCTTGCTGCAAGCTGGCGATTTCGTTGCCACCGGCATCATATTTGCGCACGAGAGCGCCGCCACCGCTGCCCGCAACGTAGATGTTGCCCGAGCTTCCCACGGCCACACCCGGACCAGGCCCCCTTGCCGGTTCGACCAACTGCCTTGTCCACAGCTCGGTCCCGGCTCCGTTATACTTGCGGAGAAAATCCCTCGGCGCGCCGGGCCAGGACCTCACCCGCGAAGGCTCGTAGCCAGGCAGAAAGCCGTCTGTATTACCGGCCAGGTAAACATTCCCCATGCTGTCCACGGCGACCCCGGTAACACGTTCATCCGAATAGTCTATTCCGCCGAACTGGCGCGTCCAGGTTTCTTCCCCGTCGCCGGTATACTTCCGGACGAAAGCGTCGTAGCCCCCCGACGAACTGTGACCGGCCAAGGCGCCGCCTGCCTGCCCTGCCACATAGATGAAGTCAGAGAGGTCCACGGCTATTGAGGTGGCCCCATCCCAGCCCCGAGTGCCGAATTGCCTGGTCCATAGCTCATTCCCCTGCCCGTCGTACTTGCGCAGGAAGGCATCGCCTCCCCCGGCTGTGACCTGGCCCCGGAAGGCACCCTCGGCGATTCCTGCCACGTAGGCGTTTCCGGCGCTATCGATTGCCACCGCAGCGGCGGAGTCGCGGCCGCTGGCGCCGAATTGCTGCGTCCACAGTTCATTTCCGGCGGTATCGTATTTGCGTACAAACGCATCTGCCATCCCCTGGGGGGCGTGTCCACTGAATGTGCTCTCGGTGTAGCCCGCCACGTAGGCATTGCCGGAGCTGTCTACAGCTATGGCAAAGGCGTAATCATTGCTGCTCAAGCTGGCGCCAAACTGGCGCGCCCACATCTGGTTGCCCCGGCTGTCGTACTTGACGATGAAGGCATCCGTGCCGCCCCGCGGTTGCTGCCCGGGGATGGCGCCCGACGTAAACCCCGTGACATAGACGCTCCCCCACGTATCTATAGCCATGGCCTGCGGCGCATCAAACCCCCGGCTGTCCAGTTGCTGCATCCAGGAAACGGTCGGCGCCGGCTGGGGTTCGGACGCGCCGACAGGCAGCGCCGGCGCAAGAAGAACGCCCGCCAACAGCAATATGAGGATGATTCTGATCCGGCGGACGACAACCATTGTTTATGCCGTTACCTCAGTCGAAGATGCCCGGGATCCCTTCTCGTTGCGGTCGCCTCCAGGGCGAAACCTGTATTTGCCCCTTCCTGCAGGGATTGTTGACCAGGGGTCCCCTCGCGTAGCCTCCAAGTCGTGGCTCCTGTGGTCTTGCCGATGCCAACACCGGGGCGATTGCCGCCCTGCATGAAGATTATCGGCGTGGCGGCAACTTAAGTCAAGTGGTGGTGCGTGGGGGATTCCTTGATTTTGATTAGGGCTTCTGTTATAGTTTGGCCTAATAATTTGCCGCACCTGCATTAGATCCTGAGCACGAAAAGAATTTCCGCTATTGTTGTGACGAGTAGAACCATGAAGATTCCCCAACTGAAAGAGTTGCAACGGGCCTATGGCTTTGAGGAAGTGGCGATTGTCCCGGGGGATATGACCGTAAACCCCGAGCAAACCAACATTGAATTCAAACTGGACAAACTCACCTTTCCCATACCGGTGCTGGCGGCGGCCATGGACGGCGCCGTGAACCCCGCTTTTGCCGTGCGGTTTAGCAAGATCGGGGGGCTGGCCGTCCTGAACCTGGAAGGGGTCTATTCCCGTTACGAGCGGCCGGAAGAAGTGCTGGAGAAGATAATAGCGGCGCCCCAGGAAAAGGTCACCCAGGTCCTGCAGCAGGTCTACGCCGAACCCATCAAGGAGAAGCTGGTCGGCGAGCGCATCCAGGCCATCAGGAAAGCCGGTGGGGTGTGTGCGGTCTCGGTGACGCCCCAGAACACCAAGAACCTGCACAAAGTGGCGATGGAAGCCGGCGTCGATGTTTTCGTAGTGCAGTCTACGGTTACCACCGCCAGGCACAGTTCGAAAAGCTACCGCGGCCTGATTTTTTCCGAACTCTGCCAGTGGATGCGGGGGACCCCTATCATCGTTGGCAACGTGGTGAGCTACCCGGCCGCCCTGGAGCTGATGCGCACCGGCATATCGGCGCTGCTGGTGGGTGTGGGACCGGGGGCGGCCTGCACCACCCGGGAGGTCCTCGGTGTGGGGGTGCCCCAGGTGACCGCCACCATGGAATGCGCCGCTGCCCGGGACGCCTATCTCAAGGAATCGGGACGGTACGTCCCGCTGATAACTGATGGCGGCATGCGGACCGGCGGGGACCTGTGCAAGGCCTTTGCTTCCGGAGCGGATGCGGTGATGCTGGGCTCTTCGATAGCGCAGGCCGAGGAGGCGCCCGGCAAGGGCTACCACTGGGGCATGGCCAATCCCCACCCCTCCCTGCCCCGGGGGACCCGCGTTCGCGTTGGAGTGCGGGGGAAGATCCAGGAGATCCTCTTCGGGCCGACTTCGGTCACCGATGGCACGCAGAACCTGATAGGAGCTTTACGGACGTGCATGGGGGTCTGCGGCGCCGCCACCATAAAAGAGATGCACGGGGCCAGGATGGTGATCGCCCCGGCGATCAAGACCGAGGGGAAGTTCTACCAGGCCGGCCAGGTCTGTAAGTAGCCCTCCCGGTGGTCCGGCCCTCCCGCCCCGAGAAAACAGCGGGGGCTGGTTGCCCCAATGCGCCTGATGTCGTGGCAGACATCCCCATGTTTGCCCGGTGGTCAGTAGCTTCGGGTCAAGGAAACCCTCGATATCCGCGCCCTCGGGGGGCGCCGTAACCTTGAGGTCAAGGTAGGCGCAGGCGTCCTTCCAGTCCTGATTCGCTCAGTTGTCCAGTCCGGGAACGATCCAGGCGGCATAGCCAGTTTAGCTTGCTCTCGAAGGCCCTCCGTCCTGGCAAGACTCTCTTTGGTGGTCGCCAGGCCCCTCCGAACTCTTTTCGTCGGCTTCCCATTCTCTTTTCATGGGATTGTTTCATCAAGGACAGCATCCGGCGTGGCCGCTTCAAGCCTGAGCACGTTCATTAGCCGCCGCTCTTGCCCGGAGATCTCCGTCACTCTACCACCGGGGATGAGGCTGGCCCCGCGCAGGGCGATCTACTTTATGAGAGTGACGTGCCCCGCGAATTCCCTGGGCCTGTGACGTAGAAGCGCGGTGATCTTAGCGTGGACGCCGTCTATGACCGTCCCAGGATTCATATCAGGATTATTGGGTACGGCGCGTATTTCAACATTCACAACACCACCTTCGGTGCTCCCGGGGAGACCGGCCCTGTACGTGATGTCGAAGAAGGAGTCGACGGCGAAGCCGTCATTACCGCTGGAGCCGATACTAGCACCAGCGCGGATTGCCTTAACAATGTCGGCCACGCTGATGCGGAGTAGATCGAAGTCGGGATCACCTATGTTGAGCCGCAGCACGGCTTCATTTTTGGCCGGGGTAGCACCCTGGACTCTTGAGTTGGTCGCCGCCAATGTTGTGGCCGCAATAATGGCAGCCAGACCCAGCAACAAACTAATCCCCAGTAAACCAAGCCTCTTTGTTTTCATTGAACTCCTTTAGTTCGACTGAATTGAGAAGTCATGCAGATTATACTGCTACGACTTTGCTCCCGATGTATATTGCCCGACCAGGCTCCACCCCATTCTTCGGAATGCATGCCGCTTTGTCGGTGACTATAGTACCATCATCGCCTGCCAGGGGAATACGACTTTTGCCGTATCGCTGTTGATTCTTCTGTTGACAGGAAAGTCCATTACTGGATATTGATCTAACACGTTTGATTGAACCCGGATTATGCATGGGCGGGGTGGGGTGTAGCGAATGGCTTTAGCCTTGCCGGGGTGGTCGTCGTCCCCACCCGCAGAGCTGAAGCTGTGCACTACACCACCCGCGCCGGTGCATAATCTGGGTTTAACGTATAATGAGGGAACATGTCTGATTCAGTCCCTCAGGCTGGCCGGGCGAAGGTTTCACCGTGGGCAGTGTTTGCCTGTCTGGACTTCTTCCTCCTCTGGTCGAGCGGGGTAGCGATGACCGTCTCGACGCTTCTGCGTACACTTATCAGTGCACAGTGGCTGTATGATACGACTGGATCCGCGGCACAGTTGGGCTTACTTGGCGTTGTGCAGTTCGTGCAGCTACCTATGGCTCTTTACGGTGGGTTGCTGGCCGACCGTGTAGACCGTAAGAAGCTGATGGTACTGACCCAGGCAGTCGGCACATTGTTGCTTGTACTGCTGACTATCCTGGCTGCCGGTGATGCCTTGCGACCCTGGCACATCTTCGCTGTAACAGGGGTCTCAGGTATAGTGAGCATGCTGGGCGGCTCGGCCCGCCCGGCCATGTTGCCCAGGGTGGTACCCCGGAGTCTATTGACGCACGCGGTCACTACGCTCCAGGTCACGTCGCAACTGGCTACAGTCGTTGCCCCTATTGTCTTCTGGCAGGTCTTTGACCGCCTGGGGATAACCATGGCTTTTGGCGTCGGCGCCGGCATCAGCCTGTCCAGCGTGGTTTTGCCGCTGCTAATTGGAGCTTCAGGAAAACCAGATATGGTCTCTCGCCAGAGCACATGGGAATCGTTAAAGGGAGGGGCTCTGTTTGTGATGCACCATCCGCTGCTACCGGGCCTCTATGTCCTCGATATTGGGGTTACGGTAGTAAGCTTCTACCGGCAGCTCTTCCCCCTGTTCGCACACCAGCTTTACGGGCTTGGGGCCACAGGCACAGGACTGTTGAACGCCGCCAATGCCGTAGGCGGCATTATCGGCACCTTGACCGTGTTCTGCGCCGGCCGGGTCTCTCGGAAGGGGCTGTTAGTTCTGGTGACAACCCTGGTGTATGCCGTCTTCCTCATCGCCTTCGGCCTCAACAGAAACTTCCTCCTGGGCCTGATCATTGTCGGAGTCCTTGGCATGACGGACGCGGTGAGCGTGACCATGCGCCTGTCAATTGTTCAACTCACTACCCCCGAACCTATGCTAGGGCGTGCCTCCTCTTTCCGCAGTCTTGCAGCCATGGGTGCTAACAACCTGGGACAGATTGAGGTGGGCATGCTATCCGCCATCATCGGAGCAGGACAGACGATGCTGGTTGGCGGGGTGCTCTCTGTTCTGTTTGTGATAGCGGTCTGGCGCCTTCTCCCCCGCATAAGGCGGTACCGCTACCACACTGACTAATACAAACGCACTAAATCATGCGGCATGCCAAAACCGTAGCGGCTTGATGAATCAAGCCGCTACGGCTTCGTCGATGCGCCATCTATTACTGCGTCCGTATTAGCAGCCGTCAAACGGAGGACTGGATCAGTTGAACTGTCTGCAAGAGTAACCAGCTTCTCGGTCGTCCCGACTGTCCGGGATTCAGCAGCCCGGCGCCCTTCTCCGGGCAGCGCCAGGAGAGAGATGTCAGCTACGAGGGCTGTGGGCCGCTGCTGCGCTGGGGTCCATGCCTTCACCCGCAGGCCTGCTCGATGGCCTCCCGCAGGGCCTCCAGCGTGACCGGTTTGGCCAGCACCACGTCCACGCCGGGCACCTTTTCTCCCATCACGTTCATCTTGTCCCCGAACCCGGTCAGCAAGATGACCGGCAGACCCGGGTAGAGCGCTCTGGCGGCCCGCGCCAGTTCGTCCCCGTTCATGTCCGGCATCGCTCTGTCCGTTATCAGGAGGTCAAACTTGCCTGTTCCCAGGCGGCGCAGCGCCTCCGCGCCGGCGCTCACCGCCTCCGGCGCATGACCGTCCAGGAGCAGGAACCGGCTGACGACCTCTCGCACGACCTCCTCGTCGTCCGCTACGAGTACACGCAGCAAAAGGGATTGCCGGGCTGCCAGGTCCATCACTGGTTGCGAGACCTCTGCCACAGCCACAGGGAGGTACATCGTGACGGTTGTTCCCTCCCCCACCTTGCTGTCAATGGTCAGCTTCCCTCCGTGCCGTTGTACAATGCCGTGGACCAGGGATAGACCCAGGCCGGTGCCTTTTTCACCCTTGGTCGTAAAGAACGGCTCGAGGCACCGGTCCAGGACCTCCGGGGTCATGCCGGCGCCGGTGTCGCTGATGATGACTGCCAGGTTCGCGTCCGCCGGACGGCAGCAGAAGGTAACCACGCCGCCCCGGGGCATGGCGTCCACCGCGTTGAAAAGCAGGTTGATGAACGCCTCCCGGAGGTCTGCCTCCACGCCCATGACTTCGCACACCGGCGCGGTTTCGGTTTTGACCTGTATCTGGATTCCTTGTTCCTGGGACTGGCCCTCCCATTTGGGGCGGCTCAAGCTGACGACCTCCTCAATGAGCCTGTCCAGGTGGACAGGATGGAAGGGCTCGGTCTCATCCGTGGGCCGGTAGAACTGTCTGAGGCGGCGTACCACGTCGGCGGCGCCCCCGGCGGCGTCGTGTATCTGCTTCAGACAGCGCAGGGATTCGTCTTTGTCATCCCTGATTCCGGGAGCGACCAGCAGCAACTCGGAGAACCCCAGGATTCCTGTGAGGTAGTTGTTGAAGTCGTGGGCGATGCCGCTGGCCATGAGCCCCAGGGCGCGCAGCCGCTCCTGCTGTATGACCTGCCGCTGGGTGGCCAGGAGCTGCGCCTGCGCCGCCTCGAGCCGCCGGTGGCTCTCCCGCATTTCCTCCTCGGCCCGTTTGCGTCCGGTGATGTCCCTCCACACTGCCACCACTGCGGGCAGTCCATGATAGCTGGTGACCCCGGCCACTGCCTCGGTGGGCACGCTCGTCCCGTCCTTGCGCTTTGCGGAAAACTGTATGGAGCCGGGCAGCGTCTCGCCCCGCAGGCGCCTCCGGTATCTTTCTTTCACGGCGTCGCGGTCGCCTTCGCCGATGATGTCGAAGAGAGACATACGCTGCAACTCGTCCCGGGCGTAGCCGGTCATCCGGGGCAGGGCCTGGTTCGAGAAGACGATGGCAGCCTCCCGTCCGCCCACGTCCTGGTTGAACACCAGGACCTCTCCTGCCTTATTGGATACGTCCAGGATGGCCTCCAGGAGCATCTCCGACTCTTTGAGGGCCGCCTCCGCCTGCCTGCGCTCGGTGACGTCCTGATATATCACCTCGAATTGCGGCTGGCCGTCCCATTCGATTTCCGTGCGGGAGGCGACCAGGCGCCGGACGCCGCCGTCCTTGCGAATGATGCTTATTTCGTAGCTGGCCGGTACCGGCTCTCCCCGCTTTCTTCTCTCGCTCCGTTCCACGTGGGCCGCATAGCTTTCCGGGGTGTAACGGCGCGACACCGGTGTGGCGTTGAGCTCATCGAGACTATCATAGCCATAGATGTCCAGCGAAGCCTGGTTGGCGTAGAGTGTATCGCCGGCGGCATTGACGATGCGGATGCCCAGCGGCGAACCTTCCAGGGAACTGCGGAAGTTCTGTTCCGATGCCCGCAGCGCCTGCTCCGCTCGCTTGCGTTCGGTGACGTCTGTCAGGACCGCGAATGCCCCCACGACTTCTCCGGCCGCATCCGCAATGGGGCGTATGCTCACATCGGCCCAGACCGGGCTGCCGCCTTTGCGCAATAGCTGTGACTCGCCCCGCCACTCCCGTCCGGCCGATAGCCCCCTGGCAAGGGCGTCTGCCGTGGCCCGGGTTTCCGGCGTCTCCGGGAACAGGTCCAGGATTCTCCGGCCGGCAAGCTCGTCCACGCTGTAGCCGCACATCTCGCAGGCCCTGCCGTTAGCCTGGAGGAGGGAGCCATTCCTGCTGACGGAGATGTAGCCGACCGGCGCTTCATCATACAGTCGCCGGTACCGCTCTTCGCTCTCCTCAAGCGCCTTCTCTATCCGCTTGCGTTCGGTGATATCACGGATGATGGCGATGAAACCGGTGGGGTTGGCTTTATCATCCTTTATGACTGCCGAATTGATTTCACCCCAGAACCATGTGCCATCCTTTCTCAGCAGGCGATACTGATTGTGCCCGATATAATCTCCACGCAGTATCTTCCCGATATTGAGGCGTGCTCGTTCACGGTCTTCCGGGATGACCGAATCCAGTGGTGAAGCGCCGACAATTTCGCTCACGTCCTGGTAACCAAAGAGTTGCGCGACCCTTGGCGAGGCATAATTGATGAGACCATTTGCCCCTGTTACGGAGATGCCGTCGGGGGAGGCTGTGATCAGTGTCCGGAAGCGATCCTCGCTCTCGCGCAGCGCCTCCTCCGCCAGCTTGCGTTCGGTGATGTCCTGCAGCGTGCCCGCCAGCCTGGTGACGCGGCCTCCGGGGTCGCGGACGGCAGTGACACGGCCGGTGAACGTCCGCGCGGGACCCAGGGCCGGGTCGGTACGCAGCTCAAAGGTTTCCGGACCGCCGCCGCGCAGGACGCGCGCCAGGACCTCCTCTCTGACGCCCCGGTCATCCGGGTGCAGCCGTTCCAATCCTTCGTCGCCAGTCGAGGGGCCGGCGTCAGGGTCGAGCCCCAGGAGGCGGAACATCTCTTCAGACCAGAAACGCGCCCCGGTCAGCGGGTCCAGCTCCCAGCTTCCAATCTTTGCCGTGGCCTGGGCCAGCCGGAGGCCGGCTTCGCTCCGGCGCAGCGCTTCTTCCATGCGCCTGGGTCCGGTGATGTCCCTGGACACGCCGATTACAGCCACCACTTTATTCGCAGGGTTTCTTACCGGGCTGAGGCTGGTCCTGAGCCAGCTCTCGTCTTCGCCTATGGCCAGGCCGCTTTCTTCGACCATGGGCAATCCTGTTTCAAATACTTTGTTCAGTTTTCCGGCAAACCGTTTTACCGTCTCCGCCGGGAATAGCTCAAAGACCGTTTTGCCTGTTATTTCCCCGGGGTCCTTATGCAGAAAACGCGCTCCGGCGGCATTCACCGATAATACCCTGCCGTCCCTGCCGATCATGAAAATAAGGTCGGTGGCGTTTTCCACAATGGTCCTGTATTTTTCTTCCGATTGCCGTAGGGCTTCCTCTGTGCGTTTAGACTGCGTAATGTCTCGTGCTGCTGATAGTGCTCCCCTGACTTCACCACTCGGGCCTTTAAGCTCGCGGCACCACCAGGCCAGAAGCCGTTTCTCCCCGTCTTTCCTTGTCTGCCAGCTCTCCACGTATATCACATCGTAGTAGCCCTTGAAGACAGGCTCCACGATATCGTAGGTATCCTGTTCCCCTACGAAATAATCGGCAGCTTCCTTCCCTATGACATCATCGCCGAAAAATTCGTAGCCGGCCTTATTAGCCCAGGTGTAGACCTTGTTAGTGTCAACCTCCATAATGATGTCCGGGTCGGCCTGGAGCAGCGTCTCGTATTTAATACTCAGGCGCTTGAGCGCCTCCTCCATGCGCCGGTGCTCGGTCATGTCCCGGAGGATCGCCATCACCGCCGGCCTGCCTTCGTGTTCAATCAGTCTGGCGTTGATCTCGACCGGAATGTTCTCACCCTTCTTGCTGACTATTTCAGCTTCATACCGGTCCGCCACGGCTTCTCCGGCGATTCTCCCCTCATACCTGTCTGCCATCGCGCTCCTGTCCTGCGGCGCAACAAGATTCGGGAATGGCTTGCCGAGGACTTCTTCCGATGGAAAACCGGTCATTTCTACCATCCTGGCATTGGCGAAGACAAGCCGGCCGTCCTGGATGATGATGATGCCATCATTGCTCCGCTCGACGAGGCACGAGTATTTCTCCTCTGACTTCCGCAGCCCGTCCTCGGTCCGTTTTCGGTCCGTTATTTCCGTGACGGTCTCGGTGAAACCAGCGACGTTTCCGTCGGCATTGAGCACCGGGCTGCCGCGGATGAGCCAGGTCCTGCCATCCGGACCGGTAATCTCGGCGGTCTGTGGTTTCCCGGTCCGACGCGCTTTTTCCACCGGACAGTCCGGGGCAGGTTGTTTGAGACCGTGCAGCGCCTCGAAACAGTACCGTCCTGCCAGCTCTTCCGGGGCCAGACCGGCCGCATCGGCGGAGGCTTTGTTCGCCCGAACTATGCGGTGGGCAACGTCCTGGAAGATGACTTGCTCGCACAGGGAATCCAGAACCCGGTCCAGGCCTGACGCGACGATGTCCGTTGGGCTGCTTCTTGACTTGAAGCGGCGCCTGTGCTTACTGCCTGGTGGTGCTGGAGGCCGCTTTGTTTTGTTCCTGTTATCCATGTTGCCCCTCCTCCAGGGCAAACGTCCTGCAACCGCGCAGGTAAATGGGGTTTCCGTTGCACCTGGCTTAGATTATAGAAACACGCAATCCGCCGTGTCAATGCTCCATTTGGCTTATTGGGTTCCGTAGTTAAGGCTATTTTATGCACGTCGTCGGCGGTTGTAGTGGGCAGCCTCAGTTCTGCGGGTGGGGACGCAGACCAGCCGGACAAGACAGCCGTGCCATCGCGGGACGCCGCACCCGGGGTCCCCGGGCCGGGTTTCTCCGACCATCCGCTGGAACCGTGACCAGCGAAACAATCACCCATGCGCCGATGGCGCACCATGAAGGATGAAAATGTCATTCTGAGCGAAGCGAGCGCAGCGAGCGTAGTCGAAGAATCTTTCGGGGCGGGGCGCGGGACGAAAGACCCTTCGACTGCCCCTTCGCTTCGCTCAGGGCTCCGGCTCAGGGTGACATTTTCAGAACAATTGTAATAGTTGACGGAACGCACTACAATACTGATTCATGGTTGAGCCCTCCGCTGGTCCATACTTTCCTGCTCACCCTTTTATGCCATAACAGGGCTCAGCCGCAGAACCTGAAAAACATTCATCTGGACAAGAACGATTTTTCACAGGAGGTGAATTAGAAATGGAAACCGCAAGACAAGCCTCCGAAAGCCTGGTAGCCGCTCTCATTGATTTCGAGAACGTCGGGCTGGACTCCATCCAGTGGCTATTCGACCAGATATCCGACGTAGGACGGATCATTGTCAAACGAGCCTATGCCGACTGGTCTGATGCGGGCAACAAGCGTGATCAGCTTCTCGAGCTTGGAATAGAGCCCATCCAGCAGTTCCACGGAGGGCCGATAGGTAAGAATTCGAGCGACATCAGGCTGGCGATCGACGCCATCGAGTTGCTGCATCAATCCCCCATCGATACTTTTGTGATTGTATCTTCGGATAGTGATTTTATCCCCCTGGTGAACAAGCTGCGGGCGGCCGGGAAGATAGTTATTGGCGCAGGGCGCCAGGCGACGGCGCCGCGCACCCTGGTAATATCCTGTGACAGGTACTACTACCTGGACCAGGGCAAGAAGGTGAGGATAACCGGAGAACCCGGTGGAGAACAGAAGAGTGAGTCCCTGCTGGTCCGTGCGGTACAGGCTACAATGGATGAGGAAGGCAGGGTGGTGGGAAGCAGGCTTCACCAGACAATGCAGCGGCTTGACCCGAGTTTCGATTTCCGGGCGCTGGGGCACTCGACCTTTACCAGGTACCTTGAAGCCTCCCCGGCGGTAAGAGTGAAGCGTCCGGGAGGACGCGGGGACGTCGTCGTGGAACTCGCTGATTCCACATCATCCTCATCGGAACAAACCCGGGAATCAGGTGACTGGGAACGAGAGCTTGACAGAATCTGGTCGGAGAAGCTGGCGAAAGGTGGGAATTCAATTGCCGGACCGGTCGCCGCCCTGGAGGCGGCCAAAGCGGTCGGGGTTGACAAGCTCAAAGACTCGCAATACAAGACATTGAAGGGACTTTTTGAAGCCAGCGAGTACCTCAGCGCCAGATGGTCCCTTCAGCGAAACGTGATAAGAAAGAGGGCATGACGCACCGGGGGAGTCCCGATGCACCGGGACACACCAATGAACACACATATGAATAACCCTCAGCTAGAATGACAAACAATCGGCCATCCCGACGAGTCGGGACAATGAACGATGAAGATGTCATTCGGAGCGAAGCGAGCGTAGCGAGCGTAGTCGAAGAATCTTTCGAGGTGGGGCGCCGGACGAAAGACCCTTCGACTGCGCTCAGGGTGACATTTTCAGAACAATGGAGTATGAAGGGATGTCCTTGGGGCG
>JACQUA010000162.1 GCA_016210565.1 Chloroflexota bacterium | reverse complement strand
TCCCGCGCCCCGCCCCGAAAGATTCTTCGACTACGCTCGCTGCGCTCGCTTCGCTCAGAATGACATTTTCATCCTTCATGGTGCGCCATCGGCGCATGGGGGATTGTTTGGAATTTGGTGCTTGGGGTTTGGAATTTCGCGTTGTTGGTGGGTTCGGGCAACCACCCCCATGGACCCCAGCCCCAATTGCCCTTAACCCGCCCTACGTGTGGTAGGGAGAGTTTCGCGGTCTTGCCGGCGTTTGAGCTCGGGCAGCTTTACGAAGTAGTAGTCCCAGTCAGCCACCACGTCGATGGCGGTGCAGCCGCGGCAGTAGCTCACGAAGGGGAAAGGAAAGTCGTATTTCAGGCGGAGGTCCAGGTATCCCTGCTCCAGTTCGATGAAATATTCCAGGGGTGGCGGGTCCTGGTCCCTTAAGGTGGAACCCTCGGCCTGCGCCCAGTAGTCCTTCCGGGGCAGTACGCCGTGGGACATGAGGTGCTCAAAACCCTTCAGGGTGGACTTTACCGCTTCCCGCGCCGTCTTGAAACCGAAGGGCTGCGCCATTTCCACCCCGGCCACGAAATTGCTGTAGATTCTTCCCCAGCCGAAGAGGTCCACGGCCTCGAACATCCTCTTCTGCCATTCCTCCCAGCCCACCACCTGCTCCTTACCCGGGCAGATAATCTTGAACAGATTGCGGTCCCAGACTTCCATGTTCATCTGCAGGGCGGGGATGCCGGTCTCCTTGAGCCGTTTGAGTTCCTCGACGGGCCGCGCCCCGATCTGCAAATAGGCGCTCCACCACAGCCCGCCGAAGGCCTCCCGCATGGCGTCGAGGTAGTCGCTGAAGAAACCAACCTCGTCTTTCCCCCGGACCCTGGTGAGGACCGTGCCGCCGCTTATCGCCAGGTGGCGGTATCCCGCCTGCTGGAAAGCCGTCCCCAGGACTTCGGCCACCTGCTCGGGGCGGGGACGCGTAATAACGCCCTTCTCCCGCCTTTTCTTGACCTGGAGAAAAGAAGAAATGTCGCAGAAAAGGCACTGCTGCCCGGATTTCCAGTATTCACAGTAGTGGTAAAGGGTGCAAAAGACCTTGTCGGCCCCGATGGGAACGGCAATAGCCTGATAGACGGTACCGTCCTCGAGGTGGTTGCGGAGCCAGGGAGGCGATGGGGGGAAACCTACCTTCCCCAGAGGACCGCTTTCGTCGGCAAAGTAGAAGTCGTTTTCCCGGTGATGGATATAGTAAGGGGATGCTCCGTTCACGCGGACATCGACCAGGGTCCCATCTTCGAGAATGAAGTCGTGGGGTATCCTTTCCCGGGACGAAGTGAAAGTGCCGTGGTCGCGCGAGAATATCAGGAAGCCCTTGGACGGGCTATCCACTTCCTTCAGCGCGACCAGGGCTTCGGGGCTGAAATGGATGCCCCGGCGCAGGACTTCCGTCTTGATTAAGATAGGCAGCGGGACATCGGGAAAAGCCCGGCTGCAATGTTCAATAGTCACTGGAAAGATCAAAAATCAAGAGTCAAAATGACAAATGAAACGGGAAATGACGAAGTCCGAATGACGAATGACCAAACGAATTACGAATGACGTCAATCACCGATGACTGGAGGCCCAACACCATCAAAGGTGAAAATGGCCGTGGTCGAACCCGGAGCGGTCCCGACGCGTCGGGAACCCGTAGCGATCGCGAGGAATCGGTATCCCTGTTGTAGGCCGGCGACTTTTTGAAGTCGCCGCGACCGCGGGTTTTTCGGGCGTGTCATAGTTCCAACTCTGACAGGTACGGTGGCCTGTGGTACCGGGCTGTTGAGTGACGGTCGCTGGGGCCTGCGTACAGCTCATGTTTGCATTTTGATTTGTCGTTTTTCATCTTGGTTTTTGATGTTTGATTTCAGGTTGTTGCTTTACTTTCGGACTGACTCGAGTATCTTCTTGGCCACGTCCGAAAGCGGCCCCCGTTTCAGGATTTCGTCTTCCGATTCCATGAAGTACTTCTCCCCGGATTTGACCACCAGAAGCGGGTGTATCCCTTCAATGGTCACATCCAGCCTGGGACTGGGGTAGCCGTAGTTGTTGGCGAAGATGGTCTGACCCTCTTTGGTGAGCAGCCAGTTAACAAAAATGGTGGCGGCGTTGGGGTGGGGAATCCTCTTAGCCACACCCAGGGCGCCCCCGGTCACCTTTATGGGATGGCCTTCCTTCTGTACGGCGAGGCTGATGGGCGCACCCAGCTTCATAAACTCCGTTACTGACTGTTGCTCTCCTCCAACGCCGAAGAGGTACTTCCCCCGCGCCACCCATTCGGTGACGAAACGGTGTTCCTGGACTACCATGGCCTCCTGGTCTATTATCAGCCGTCGCATAAAATCGGTAGCCTCTTCCACGGTCCACAGTTGAAAGGCAAGGTGTCCGAACATGCCGTTGGTGGTCCCCGTCAGGGAAGGGTCGCCCATGGTGATCTTGCCTTTGTACTGGGGTTTCAAGAGGTCTTTGTAGGCGCTTATTTCACCTTCCTTGACCAGATCGGTGTTGTAAAGAATGTACCGCTGAAGTACGCTCAACATGCCGACCGTGGTCCGGTCCTTGTCTACCCAGGGAAACCCCCCTCCTGCCCACACTTTGGGATCGGTGACCTCGGGGAGAATCAGCAGCGGCTCCATCGTGCCCATAAGTCCTGCCGGCTTGACGGTGGTCAACAGCGTGGTGGCGCCAAAGCCCAGGGCGTCGGCCAGATACAGCCCGGCCCGGTTTTCCGCCTCGACCTTGGGCAAGAGCGCCGACCCGCGTCCCACGTTGGCGAACTCCAGTTCGATGCCGTACTTTTGCTGGAAAGCCTTGCTCAGGGGGATCGTAATATTGGGCCCCCAGAGAGTGTAGACGCGGACAATGCCTTCTTTTCTGGCTTCCGCCAGGGTGCTTTCCCACTTCTGCTCCCATCCCGTTTTGGCGACACTGCCGCCGAGTGGCGCTTTGATCTCCGGGGCGGGGGCGGGAGGCGCGGTCACGGTACAGGCAAGCGTCAGACCCAGTAAAAGGATTACGAAAACACAGACTACTTTCATCGGTTTGCTCCTTCCTTCTCAGTCTGCGAGCATCAGAATGGCAGCATTATAACGCATCTGTCTCCGTCATTGCGAGTCCCATGGTCCGGTAGGGTGAGTTAAGCGCAGAGGGGAATCGGGTAAGTGGGGAGGCTGTGCGAACCCACCATTGAGGGGTGAGAGGTGAGAGGCAAGAAGCTAGAATCATGAAACCAGGGGTTACCAACCAACCACATATCATGTTCGGTCATTCGTCATTCGGATTTCGTCGTCCGCCATTTCGCTTGGTGGGTTCGCGCAGCCGCCCGGCGCCCCAGGAAGACCTCTGCGCTTGACCCACCCTACGGTTGCTCACAGGCGGGACGCCTGTGCCACCAGGGCACGCGGCAGCGTGCCGCTACTCGCTACTCACTGCTCGCTACTGGCTACTTCCCTCAGTAGTTCTTGCACCTTTCAATCCGGCACAGGGCGGTCCTCAACGGCCAGCCGCCGCTCCTCCTGTCGAAAGAGTCCGGGTCGTCATCCGTCAAGACGTTGATGTTCGATTCCCAAACGCCGCCCAGCCAGGGCTCCTCGCCTGGCGCCTCGGGAAACCACCAGCCATGCTGGGCATGGATCACCCCGGGGTCGATGCCGTCAAATAGCTCGGCCTTCTGGCGCACCCTCCCGCGGGGGCTCTCGATCCAGACCCAGTCCCCGTCGCCAATGCCCAGCTTGCGGGCGGTCTCAGGGTGGATTTGCACCCTGGGATTGGGATACCGCCTGCGAATGGAGGGGACCTGACGGTGTTCCGAATGGAAGAAGGGGATGAAGCGGCCGCCGGTTATGAGAATATAGGGGTATTGCCCGTTCAGGTCGGGCCGGCTGACAGGGGTCTCGTGGGGCTCCCTGTAGTTGGGCAGCGGATCGTATCCCAGTTTTTCCAGGACCGTGGAATACAGTTCGATTTTCCTGGTAGGGGTGCCGAAGCCTTCCCTTTGCTTGTGTTTTTCGTATTCGTCTTTGGTCCGGTAGAACCCGTTCTTCTCCCCCATGAACTGTTTGAAAGTGAACCCCAGCGGCGCTAACTGGTAATCGAAGGCGCCTTCGAGGTCCGGCCACGGCCAGTGTTCCGCTTGTCCCATTCTGACGCCCAGCTCGCGGAAGAAATCATAGTCGGTCCAGTACTCGTGTTCTCCCGGGACCCTGGCGGGCAGCGCCGCCTCTCCCCCGATCATGCTGTTGTCCAGGCCCTGCCCGGCTATCAACTCCGGCCTTTCCGCCCAGCAGGCCGTGGGCAGGACGTAATCGGCCAGTTGGGCGCTGGGGGTCAGCCAGAAGTCCTTGACCACGTAGAGGTCCAGGCTCTTGAGGGCCTTGTACACCAGCTTGGTATCGGGTAAGGTTACCATGGGATTGTTATTGGCCGTTATCAGCGCCCGCACCGGGTACGGCTGTCCCGTAAGCATGGCCCTCATGACCAGAGGGGCGTTGGCGAAGGCGTAGGTGAGGCATTCGGAACCCCAGTATTTCCGGTTTTGCTCCCAGATGAGCTCCCGGCCCGGCCAGGAAAGCAGCTTGAAGCGGTCGGCCCCGATCTGTTTCTTTCTCTGTTCGGGAGGAAGGAGCCGGCCGAGCTCCATCTCGGCCTCGCCGATGCAGGGCGATGGGCCGCTGATTCCCTCCCCGCCGGGCACGTCGATGTTGTTCATCAGGGCGGCCAGGATGATCCTAGCCTGAATGGCATCCTGGTTGGTCTCCAGGTGCTCCGTGCCCATCCCGTGTACGGTTATGCCCGGCCTGCCGGTGGCGTACATCCTGGCGGCTTCCCTTATCTTGTCAGCGGGTACCCAGGTAATCCCGGCCACCTTCTCCGGCGCATAGTCTTTGACCCTGTCTTTGAGGGGCTCAAAGCCGTGACACCAGTGGCTGACGAAATCTTTGTCATAGAGGTTCTCTTCGATAACCACGTTTATCAGGGACAGGAGCAGGGCCGTGTCCGTGCCGGGCCGGTTCTGCAGCCAGAGGTCGGCCAGATCCGCGGTCCGGGTGCGCCGTGGGTCCACGACGATAATCTTGACGCCCTGTTTCTTAGCGTCCATGAGGGATTTCCAGAACCGGAGTCTCGATTGGGAGGCGTCCATCCCCAGCACGAGGATGCACTTGGTGAGCGGCCTGGCGTCAGCGCCGGCCTGGACCACGATATGAGTCCTGTGGCGCAGCGGCCAACCAACCATGGCGCCTGCCGGCGCCAGCGAGGGGCCGAATCATATGGTGCCTTGCCCGGCGGTGTTGGGGCTGCCCAGGAGGTTCATGAACCGCTTCCAGACCCACAGGATGGTCCTGCCGGTGCCACTGGTGGTGGCCAGGGTTTCCGGCCCGTATTTTGACACCAGTTCGCCCAGCTTAGCCGCTATTTCGTCTGTGGCCTGGGCCCAGCTAATCGTCTCCCACCTGTTTTCCCCTCTTTCCCCTTTTCTTTTCAAGGGGAAGCGCACCCTGTCCGGGTGCTCGACGAACTCCTTCGCTGCCGGCAGGCGGACGCAGGCCCGCGTGGGGGGAAATATGTGGTCGACGCGGGGGTCGGTGCGGTCTTCCTCAATCTTGACGAGATGGCCATCGCTGGTATGGACCAGCAAGCGGCACCGCGAATTGCACAGGCGACAAAGAGACCGGGCGGTTTGTTCTGCCATCGATGGACCTCCTTAATAATAATCTCGCATTGCGGGCAGCCGTAGCAGTCCCGACGCGTCGGGACCCCTGCCGTCCCGCATGGCGAAACCACGAATGAACGCGAATAGACACTAAGAACTATCCTTAACCACGAAAAGCACGAAACTCACGAAAATGGAAGGGAGGGCCGCAAGAATGCCGTACTCTCTGTTTCGTGTTATTCGTGTGTTTCGTGGTCGCGGTCCCTCCCTTTACTATTGGTCGTCGAGGCCAGGCTTTGTGAACCTGTATAGTCAGCGGCGATATGCGACACCCGCCAGGGGTGGCGCTACCGTCCTTCGACAATTCTTTTGGCCACCCCCAGTAGCTCGCCTCTGCTCATGATGGCTTCCTCAGTCAGAAAGAACAGTTTCTCCCCCGGTTTAGGCAGGAAGAGGGGATTTATCCCTTCCGTAGCTACGTCCTGCCTGAGGCTCGGTTGGCCATAGCCCTTGACGGCAAAGATGGCCTGCGCCTCTTTGGTCAACAGCCAGTTCACGAAAACGGTGGTGGCCTTGGGGTGTGGTATTATTCTGGGCACAGCCAGAGCACCACCGGCCACGTCTATAAGGTGGCCTTCCTTCTGCACGGCGAGGCTCACGGGCGCGCTGAGGTTCAGGAATTCAGCTATCGCGGCTGCCAGCGGCGCTACGCCAACAGCGTATTTACCCCGGGCCAACCATTCCGGCCCCATACGATTATCGGAGTATATGACTGCCTCCTGTTGCTGCACCAGTTGTTTGAGAAACGCAGCAGCCTCCTCGGGGTTCCATAAATCGTAGACGAGATGCGTGAACATGGCGTTGGCGGTGCCGGTCAAGGAGGGGTCGGCCATGGTAATCTTACCTTTGTATTGGGGTTTCAGCAGGTCCTTGTAGGTGGTTAGCTCGCCTTCCTTGACGAGGTCGGTGTTGTACCCGATAAACCTCTGGAGAACGCTCAACATACCCACCACAGTACGGTCCTTGTCGACGAAGGGTATTTGTCCACCGCTCCACGCCTTTGGATCGGTGACCTCGGGAAGAATCAACATGTGCTCGACCGGGCCGAGCAAGCCTGCGGGCTTGACGGTGGCTATCAGGGTGGTGGCTCCAAAGCCGAAGACGTCGGCCAGGTACAGCCCGGCCCTGTTTTCGGCCTCGACCTTCGGCAAAAGGGCTGACCCCTTTCCCAGGTTGGCGAACTCCAGTTCTATTCCGTATTTCTCTGCGAAAACCCGGCTCAGGGGAACGGTAGCTTCAGGAGGCCACAGCGTATAGACGCGGACGATGCCTTCCTTCTTAGCTTCAGCCAGGGTGCTTTCCCATTTCTGCTCCCAGGCTACTTTCGAGATAATCTTTTCTTCCACAGGTTCGATCTCCGGGGGTGGGGACGGAGATCCCGGTTGGGTACAGGCAGCGGCAAGACTAACCAGCATGAAAATAATTACTGAAATGAGGGCCAGTTTCATTGCCTTACTCCATTTTGCATTAAAGACTGTTGCCTCAGGAGAAATGGCTGCGGGACCTGCTCTAACGACTGTACTTCTTACATACCTGGCTCCTTTCAGCAGCGCATTTCCCGTGAGGACCCGGCATCAAAGCGATGTTGTTCCGTAGTGCCAGTCATGCAATGCACGATAGCCGACAGACTGCGCTCTGTCGCGGCGGATTATGGGTCCACCACAGGCGCGGTAGATGTCCGCTACCGGAATTACCCCTGAGGGTGTGGGGTATGGGGTTATGTTGCGGGTTATGGAGAAAAGGTGATGCTGTGACTAGGTTTAGAAGGCGTAACGGGCAGCCTTCATCCGTGATGTCACCTGTGAACTCATGCTAACACGAGCACGGGGTCTTGTCAAGGAAGAAACGTCCGCTTGTGGGGTGGGTGAAGCGAGCCGACACAGCATACCCCGGGTGGCCGGGAGTCCGTTGGATCAGGTGGACTGGCTGGCGTATCTCCAGGTGGCGAGCGTAACGCACCAAAGCGGAGGGGGCCAGGGAGATTGCAGATTGAAGATTCGCGAAGCGGGGAGGGGGCAAGGCGGCGCGCGCTTCATCCACCCTACGGCTTTCCGCGCCCCCCGCCCCGATAGATCGGGGTCCCGATTGGTCGCCAAGATGCATCGGGGTCGCAGATCGGATCGGTACACCCCGCCCCCGCCCCGATTCATCGGGGCGGCTACGGCCTGCCGGCTGCCGGCCGGGGGAATACTTCTTTGTATTTCAGCCCGAGCTCTTTGGATGACTTCTTGTAGAGTTTATCCAGGCAACTCCAGAGGCGCTGCCGGTCTTCATCGGAGAGGGCGGACAGGATGCGGTGGACAGACCGCCTCTCGAGGGACATCCGGTAAGCCTGCGCACCGCGCTCCGTCACCTCGATCCTCTTGGAATTCCTGGTATCCTGCAGGGTTTCCTTGGTGACGAGTCCCCTCTTTTCCATGCGGTTCACGAGCTGGGAGATCGTATGGGGTCTGCGGAATAACCACCGCGCTATCTCGCCGGGCGTGGCCGGCCTTCCCCGTTGCTCGATGGCTTTTATGACGAAAAGGACGCTGGCTTCTATCGTTGAGATGCCGTACTCGCTGAGCTCCCCTTCCCTGACCAGGTACATGAGCTGCCGCGTCTGGTGGAACATGGACCACAGGCTGAAATCAGGGTCCGATAGTGGGTCATCGGTTTTAGCCGGGAGTTCGGACTGGCTGCTTTTGTTGGTGTTTCTCTGACCGGTCATGGCGCGCGCCCCCATTTGGAGACCGTAGTTTCACGGCCGTCGTGATATTTTCCGTTCATTATACACCCAACAAGGGGATTCCAGATTGCAGATTGCGGGTGACAGGTTGCATCCGGCGTAGGGTGGGTGAAGCGCCCCCACAGCCTACCCCTTAGAAAACCGTGACCGTTTCGGGCGCGGAATCCACCACGTCCCCCCCCAGCCTCCGCTCTTTGCCGGTTTGGCCGCAGTCCGCGAGCGTAACCCACCATTCGGGGGAGGTTGGGGGGGGCGTGGTGGGTTGCGCGCCCGAGGCCGTCACAGCGAGGTGACGGGATAGGCTGGGGGGCGCTTCACCCACCCTGCCCGTTTGACAGGGCCGTTCAGAACGGTGTAATATCGGCGGCATAGCAGGGTAAGCCGTAGCTAGCTGCCAGGACCAGCAAGGCCCAGGCCCCCCGGACCCCTTTTGGTCCCGTTGGCGCCATCTGTTGAAAACTGCTTCAGACTGGCAATCTCGCCCTTTTCTTATCGGGTAGAATTTGCCCGGCGTTTTAAGAGGCATCTTTGGATTGCGCTGCTGAAAACGAACTGAAAGTCGATGTGCTGGTCGTGGGTACAGAAGTGGCGGGGGCGAAAGCCGCCATCGAGGCGCACGCGCAGGGCGCTACGGTGCTGGCGGTGACCAAAGGCGCCATGGGGCGCAGCGGGGCCACGGTGCTGGCCGGCGCCGGCGTGCAGGCGCCCATCGGACACGCGGACCCCAGAGACAACGAAGAAGTCTTCTTTTCGGATGTGGTCAAAGGGGGGGCTTTTCTGAACAACCAGAAGCTCGTGGAACGGCTGGTGAATCTGGCCGGCAGCGAAGTGCTGAAGATCGAGCAATGGGGGGCGAAACTCATCAAGACTCGGGACGGCAAGTTCTTGCAGAAACAACTGCCGGGTTCATCGTATCCCAGGTCCCTGGCTGCGGTGGGCGGGAGTGGGGGTCTCCAGTGGAGGAAGGCCTTGAGGGAGGAATTCAAGCGCCAGGGCATAGCGCCGATCGAGGACTTCTTTGTGACCAAGTTGCTTTTGTCCCGGGGGCGGGCGGCGGGGGCGGTGGGCGTATCGCTGGCGGACGGCCGCATTGTCGTTGTGCGCAGCAAGACCACCATTCTGGCGACGGGGGGCTGCGGGCAGTTGTTCAGGCGCACCGACACTCCTTCCGGGGCTACCGGCGACGGGATGACGCTAGCCTTCCACGCCGGGGCGGGACTTCAGGACATGGAATTCCACCAGTTCTTTCCCTATCACGCCTACGGGCCGCCCGGGCGGGAGCACATCGCTGTTGGTCCCCTGCGGTACGCGCTTCATGCCAAATTGTACAATTCTCGCGGCGAGGAGTTCCTGGAGAATTACATCCCTTCGAACAAAGGGTGGGGTCTCAGGGACCCCACCTCCAGGGCCATCTTCATGGAGAACGAGGCGGGGCGGGGAAGCCCCTCGGGGGGCGCCTATCTCAGCGTGGCCCACCTGCCGCACAACATGGTAAGAGATACCCTCAAGGCCCTGGCGCCCTACTTGCTGAGCAAAGCCGAAAAGCTGGGCATAGACCTCTGCCGCGAGGCGTTTGAGATAGGTCCGGTGGTACATTACACTTTAGGGGGAATCAGGATAGACGAGGGCTGCGAAACGGGAGTGCCCGGGCTGATGGCCGTGGGAGAGAGTACCGGAGGGATTGACGGCGCCGAAAGGATAGATGGAGGCACGGCGATCTGCTGGGGCCTGACCACGGGCCACGTCGCGGGCAAGGCCGCGGCAGAGAGGGCGAAGGAACTGGACTGGCTGCCGGTAGAAAGGGAAGAAGCGGCGTTGGAAAGGAACAGGATCGAGACCCTGTACTCCCGGAGGGAAGGCGTGAAGGGATGCGACATAAAGGAGAAAGTAAAAGATATCATGTGGGAAAAGTGCGGCCTGGTACGGGACAGGGCTGGGCTGGAGGAGGGACTGAAGCTCATCCGGAGAATCAAGGAAGATGACGTGCCCCGCATGTCCGTTCCGGGGCAATCGAGATGTTTCAACGTGGGCCTGGTGGATGCCCTCGAGGCGGAGAACCTGGTAACCCTGGCCGAGCTTGCCCTGTCCTCCGCACTGATGCGGGAAGAGAGCCGGCGAGCCCACTACCGGAGGGATTTTCCGGTTGCTAACAACAGGCACTGGCTCAAGAACATCGTTGTCAGAAGAGTCGACGGCAAGTACGTGTTCGACGCGGTGACACCGGTCATGCATAAGATGCAGCCGCCGGACGAGGCAGCGCCGGAGCAGAACTAATAAAAACGCAACGGTAAACGCTGCCTCGGCCTACTAACGGGAAAAAGGACTCACACAAAGACACAGAGACACAAAGAACGCTGAGGCACAAGATAACCTGATCTGTGACAACGCATCCGCCATACAGATTTCTTTGTGTCCCTTGTGCCTTTGCGTGACACTATGCGTCACGATTTAGTGCGTCTGAACCATGAGCGAAACAGCCAGGGTAACGGTGTTCAGGTTTGACCCCACCGACGGCAAGGGGCCCACGTACCAGACCTATGAGGTGCCGCGCGAGGGGTGGGAGAACCTGACCGTCCTCGACACCATAAGGTACATATATGCCCACCTGGATGGGGGGCTTTCGTTCCGGGAATCGTGCCGCACCAAAGCGATATGCAGCGCCTGCATGATCATGCTGAACAAGAAGACGGTCCTGGCCTGCCAGACGCCGTCAAGAAAAGAGATGCTGCTGGAACCGGCGCCCAGCTACCCGGTGATAAAGGACCTGGTGGTGAGGTTCTATCGAGGGAATGACGAATGACGAGATTCGAATGACGAATGACCTGTCATTGCGAGTCCCGACGAAGTCGGGACGAAGCAATCTCCTGGATGCCCAGCCAACCGGGAGATTGCTTCGCTGCGCTCGCAATGACGGCTGACAGGAGTGGTCCAATGCCCGACATAATGTTAGATCTGGTCAAGACGGTAGTTAATGCTAGATACGAACGCCTGGGCGCCGAAGCCATTGATTACGCCAAAAAGTCGGTCCTGGATACGATCGGCGCTGTTATCGCCGGCTCGACAGCCGAGGGTTGCCGGGAGGTGGTGGAGCTTGTCAAGGAGTGGGGTGGGAAGGAGGAAAGCACTATATGGGTATTCGGAGGGAAGGTCCCGGCGGTAATGGCTGGCCTGGCCATCGGCCCGATGGCCAGGGCCCGAGACCTGGGCGATGTCTACAGCGGGGCCGGGCATATCAGCGAATACGTTATCCCGGCGGCGTTTCCAATAGCGGAACGGCAGGGAGGAATCAACGGCAGGGACTTCATCACGGCGATCGCCGCTGGGCAGGACATCGGGATCCGTCTGGGGATTTCGGAGCCGCGGGATGGGGCCAGTCCCCTGGGGAAGATTTCCATTATCTTCGGGGCCACGGCGGCTGTGGGAAAGTTGTTGGGTCTGGATGAAGAGACGATGTTGAACGCCATGGGCATCGCCTTCAGCCAGGTCGGCGGGGACAAGCAGGCCTACCCCGACGGCGCGCTGACGGTAAGGGTGCGCCACGGCTTCGTGGCCGATGGCGCCATAAAATCCGTGCTGCTCGCCCAGAAGGGCATTACCGGGGCGAGGAACATACTCCAGGGCAAGTACGGCTTCTACAAGGCTTTTGCGCCGGAGCACAACCTGGCGGCGCTGACCTCCGGCCTGGGTGAGACCTTCAGGGGCGGGCGCACCGGCATGAAGCTGTACCCCTGCTGCCGGTTCACCCACGGCGCTATCGATGCGACCATCGACCTGGTCAAAGAACACGGGATCAGGCCGCAGGACGTGGCGGAAATCGACGTCGCCATCGGGGACTGGGGCTACTCCTACGTGGCCGAACCCCTGGAGGCCAAGAGGAATCCGCAGAACGTCGTCGATTGTCAGTTCAGTCTGCCCTACACCGTGGCCACGGCCCTGGTCAAGGGAAGCGTCTTTATTGAGGACTTTACCGAGGAAGGCATCAAGCGCGAAGACATCCGGGAACACCTGCACAAAGTAGCGCCGAGAGTTGACAAAGCGCTGGTCACCCCCGATAATCTGAGCGGAGGGACCGCTTTGACCATAAAGACAAAGCAGGGGCGGGAGTACTCAAAGACCGTGCTGTATCCTCGGGGACATTCCAAAAACCCGCTGACCATGGACGGGGTGGTAGAGAAATTCAGGAGGTGCCTTCCGTTCTCGGCAAGACCCTTTCCGGAAAAGAACGTTGACCGGATCATCGAGATGGTTATCAATCTGGAGTCTGTCCCTGATGTAGCCGAAATAGCCAGGCTACTGGCGCCGGGGGTGAAGTGAGAATACAGAATCCAGAAGCCAGAATTCAGAATGGGGACCAGGCAGGGACTCAGGGTGGCTGTGCGAACCCACCAGGGTGACGAAATTCCAAACAATCACCCATCCCGACGAGTCGGGACAATGAACGATGAAAATGTCATTCTGAGCGAAGCGAGCGCAGCGAGCGTAGTCGAAGAATCTTTCGGGGCGGGGCGCGGGACGAAAGACCCTTCGACTTCGCTCAGGGT
>JACQUA010000169.1 GCA_016210565.1 Chloroflexota bacterium | reverse complement strand
GGCGATGGCCCCGAACTGCCGGCTGGTGGTGCCGTACTCGTGCATGTGGCGGGAAGCGAAGAAGGAATGGTCGCTCACGGCCCGGACGGCGCCGAAGGCAGGACCCCAGTATCCCGGCCTTTCGGCGGAACGTGGCGGCCTGCCGGGGACATGGCCTCCCGACCAGGCCTCGGTGCCGTAGGCGATGGCGACGTAGCTGGCGACGCCGAGCTGCAAATAGCCCATGGCGGCGGCGATGGCGTAGGCCGCCCCGGCGCCCCCCCGGCCTATGTGGAAGTAGAATTTGGCCGGCAGGCCCAGTATTCTGGGAAAGGCATCGGTCCAGAAATAGGAAACGTGGGAGCCGGTCTCGCCTTTGACATTGATGCAGCCATCGATGTCTCTTCTCTTGAGACCGGCGTCTTCGATGGCCAGTCTGACCGCCTCGGTCTGCAGGGTGCGGCCCCCGTGCTCGGGCCAGCGTCCCATCCTGGTTTCCCCCAGGCCCACTATGGCAAACTTATCACGCAGGCTAGTCATTTTCCATTACCTCTATTGCGCCACCGGCCTGAATTGGGGCAGGGTGAATTGCTCGGTAATATCCTGGAAAACAATTTCCACCGGCATGTCTATCTTTACCTGATAAGGGTCGCAACCCACCACATTGCTCCCGATCATCGGTCCTTCTTCCAGTTTGATCATGGCATAGACATAGGGCACGTCTTTTTCAAACCCGGGATGAAAGGCCCTGTGGTGGATGTTGAACGCGAAGACTTTTCCTTTCCCGCTGGCCTTAGCCCACTCCATGTTACCGAACAGTGGCTCGTTGTCATGATTGCGGCAGCAAGCTACCGGGAAATACCAGGCGCCACACTTCTTGCAGTGGTACAGGTTGAACTCATGGCGTTTCAGGGCTTTCCAGAAAGGTTCTATGTCAGGGTCCATGGACGGCAGGGGCTTGTTCCAAACCATGCGGTTACCTCCGGACGTTATTTATGAACGGTAGGACAGGCTGGAAAGCCTGTCCTACCGTGCAACTTTGTGTCTTGGTGTCTTTGTGTGACAAACGGGTCAATTCGTGTGACCTATTCACGTTACCGGGAGAGAAGCGCGCCAAAAATGTCTTTTGCCATTGTCACGTACTGCTCGCCCCCCAGGGTGTCCTCTTCGGTTTCTTCAGTATACTTCTTCCCGGGTTGCGGCACGATTGCCGGCAATAGATGCCCGGTTGGCGCATCCAGCCGGCGACTCGGAAGACCAACGGATTCCGTCATAACGGTCTGTCCTTCTCTGGTCAATACCCAGTTGAGGAACAGCCTGGCGGTGTTCGGGTGAGGCGCCCGGTTGATGAGCATTACCTGCCCTCCGCCTGCCCCGAGGACCCGGCTGTCGCTGGTATCCACGATGGCTATAGGGGACCCCTCCCTGATGAAATCATTGAGCACATCGCTGCTGCCGGCAACCAGCGCGCTGTATTTTCCCCGAGCCAGCCATTCGACTAGCTGGCGGTCGTCGCGCAGGATGAAGGGTTCTTGCCTGGCCAGGGCTTTCATGAAGTCCGCGCCCAGGTTTTTGATGTGTCCCCGGAACCAGGATGTCCCGGACCCGACGACCGTCGGGTCTTTCAACCCTATCTTCCCTTTCCATTTGGGGGCCAGCAGGTCCTTCCATGCAGCTATCTCGCCGCTTCTCACCTCGACGGTGTTGACGGACAGATGGGTATCCAACTTGGCAAAGAACTGAATCATAGTGCGGTCCCGGTCAAACCAGGGGAATTCTCCCCCCAGCCACGCCCCGGCGTCCTTCACCTCGGGCAGGACAAGGGCGGGCTCGACCGGGTCCAGCACCCCTTCCGGCTTGACAAAGCGGATGCCAAAGCTGCCTCCGTGCACCGCGATGTCGTGGTTGTAGAGGCCGGCCCGCCGTTCAGCCAGCAACTTTGGCGCTGCCTGTGACGCCCCGGCGCTGGTGATTTCGACGTCTATTCCGTATTTTTCCCTCACCGCTTTGATCACCGCTTCCCGCGCTTTCGGACCCCAGTCGGTGATAACACTCAACCTGCCTTCCTTTTTTGCGGCGGCGACTATCCTGTCCCACTCTTGTTGCCAGGTCTCTTTCGCCGCCGCGGGAGCCGGGGGCGCTGCGGTGGCCGCTGGAGGCGGGGTGGCTGCGGGGCCGCAGGCGCCGGCGATCATGCCGGCCAGAAGCAGCGTCCCAATCATGTAGTGCAATCTGCTCTTGGTTCCTACTCTCATGTGGTTTTCCCTCACCAGCATTTCATATGCAACGTAGAATTCCTTGCGCGTACATCCCTTCCTCCCCCTTTCGCAATGGGGGATGAGGGGGATTCTCTCTTGTGATAAAAGCCTTTTCAAATCCCCCCTGGTCCTACTTTGAGTAAGGGGGAGAGCATGTTCACCTTCGCAGGACCAGGGTGCTGTGGAGGGAGCACATGCCGGGTCCGAGGATTTCGCCGCCGTGGCCGCTGACCAGGCAGATTTCGGCGTCCTTTATTTGCCTGGCGCCTCCCTCCCGGCGCAACTGGATGACGGCTTCGGCCAGCCCGGTGAAGTCTATATGGTGGTGGGAGGAAAGCAGACCTCCGCCGGTATTGACGGGTATGTTGCCGCCG
>JACQUA010000193.1 GCA_016210565.1 Chloroflexota bacterium | reverse complement strand
GAAGAATCTTTGAGGGGCGTACCTCGCGGAAAGACCCTTCGACAGGCTCAGGGTGACAGGAGAACACAAGTGAGCTCCACTGTTGCTAAAAGCTGACCTTCATCTACACACGGCCCATTCCCTGGACTGCACCGTACCCCTGGAAGAGGTGATCGAGTCCTGCCTGAAGAAAGGCATCAACTGCCTGGCGGTTACCGACCACGGCAACATCACCGGCGCCCTGAAAATGAAAAGGATCGCCCCTTTCAAGGTGATTGTGGGCGAGGAAATCCTCACCAAAGAAGGGGAAGTCATCGGCTTCTTCCTCCAGGAGGGTATCCCCAGCGGCCTCCCTCTCGAGGAGACCATCGACAGGATCAAGGCCCAGGGCGGTCTAGTCAACGTTCCCCATCCCCTGGACCGCTTCCGCCTCTCCGCCATCCGGCCGGCCGCGCTCCATCGAATCGCCTCCCAGATTGATATTATCGAAGCCTTCAACTCCAGGACCCCCCTCTACCGGGATTCGGAGCGAGCCAGCGTCTTCGCCCACCGCCACGGTCTGCCCGTTTGCGCCGGCAGCGACGCCCATACCCCCCAGGAAATCGGCAATGCCTACATGGAAATACCGGACTTCAGCACGCCGGAAGAGTTCCTCCAGTCCCTCAGGCTGGGGAAATTGCACGGGGAACGCTCCAGCTTCGCCGTCCATATCGCCAGCACCTGGTCGAGAGGGATGACCAAGATAAAAAGGGGCGCCAGGGTTGTTTGGTATTGGCTGGTTCTCAACCGGGCGCGATAAAGCGGCCCGGGACCTTCTGGCCACCGTCCAGGACAACATCAAAAAGGGCGAGATAGAAGCCCTCATCACCTTCGTTTTCAGCAACCGGGAAACCGGCGAGTCGCCGGAGAGCGACCGTCTTTTCGAGCTGGTCAAGTCTTTCCACCTGCCGCTGGTCTGCTTCTCCTCGCGAAGGTTCCAGGAAGCCTGCCGCAAGCCCCTCGACGCCTGCCGGCTGGAATACGACCGGGAGGTTATCAAGCGAACGGCCCTGTTTCACCAGGACCTCATAGTTCTGGCCGGATACATGCTGATAGCCGGTCCCGAGATCTGCCGCCGGTACAATATGATCAACCTTCACCCCGCCGCGCCCGGCGGCCCCACCGGTAGCTGGCAGGACGTCATCTGGAAACTGCTGGAAACCCGGGCGACCAGCACCGGGGTCATGATGCACCTGGTGACACCCGAGCTGGACCGCGGCCCGGTAGTGACCTACTGCGCCTTCTCCATAAACAGCGCGAAGTTCCAGGCGGGCTGGCGGGAGCTCGATAAATACGGCGTGGCGGAGACCAAGCAGCGCCAGGGTGAAAACAATGCCCTGTTCCGGCTCATCCGGCAGGAAGGACTGGACCGGGAGTTCCCCTTGATCGTCGCCACCATCAAAGCCTTCGCCGCAGGTCGTGTCCGGATTCAGGCCGGGAAGGTGGTGGATTCTCGAGGGCAGCCGGTCAATGGCTATGACTTGACGGAGGAAATCGAAACCAAACTTGACACGCAAATCCCAAATACTAATCTCTAAACTCTAAACAAACTCAAATCACCCAAGCACAAACGTCCCAACGTTTCGATCATTGGTATTTTGAGTTTTGAATTTGTTTAGGATTTCAGATCTAGTGCTTCGGTTTTTCGATGCTTTCGTGCCTATTCGTGTTCATTCGTGGTTAGTCTTACGAAGTCCGGTCCGGGAGCCTATTGGTGAAGTTTATTTGCTTTGACCTCGAAGGCCCGCTCGCCCCCCAGGACAACGCCTACGATCTGATGAAGTCCTTCCCCGAGGGAGGCCGCGTTTTCGAGGTCATCAGCCGGTACGATGATGTCCTTACGCTGGAAAAACGGGAGGGCTATGAGCCGGGAGATACCCTGTCCCTCATCGTGCCTTTCCTGGTCCACCACAACATCACCGAAGTTGACATCAAGGCCATGGCAAATAAGGCCCCCCTTACGCCCGGAGCGGCAGAACTGTTGGGCCACCTTCAGCGCGGCGGATGGCAGGTCTTTTGCGCCAGCACCAGCTACCAGCAATATGCCTTAACCATCGCCGGGAGATTGAGAATCCCGCCGGAACGGGTGGCCTGCACCACCTTTCCCCTCGACCGTTTCCGGGCCATGCTGGCAGTCGAGGATTCCAGGGCAATTGCAGACCTGGAGAAGGGGATGCTCGGCCTGGACATAACCCGCGGGGATGCCATCATCAAGGATACGCTGGACGGCCTGTATTCGGCCCTTTCTTTGACCAACCTGGGCCGGGTCTTGCGTTCGGTGAAGCCGGTAGGGGGCAACCGCAAGGTCCGGGCGCTGGAGAAGTTCGGCAAGGAGCACCGGGTGTCCATGCTGGACTGGGTCGTGGTGGGCGACAGCATCACGGACGGCAGAATGCTGGAAACGGTGAACGCGGCGGGCGGGCTGGGGATCGCTTTCAACGCCAACGAATACGCCCTGCCCTACGCCACCATGGGACTGGCTTCCGCCTCCCTGTTCGACCTGAAACCTATCCTGGATGCCTGGGAAAAAGGGGGACGGAGCACAGCAGAAGCCACGGTAAGGGAAAAGGAAACACAAGCCGCACCGGCCGGCCGGGCGCACTATCAATGGCTGGCAGGCCGTCCCCTTGCGGATGCAGTCCTCCAGGTCCACAAGGCCGCCCGCCGCCTGGTCCGCCAGGACGCCGCGAAACTGGGATAGTGGCTATCGGCTATCGGCCATCGACTGTCGGCCATCGGCTGTCGGCTATCAGCCGCCGGCAGTCGAGCACTGACCAGTCAAGCAGTGACCGGTCGAGCAGTCGAGCAGCCGGCGGGTAGGAACATTCGTAAAGTTTATAAGGTTCATAAGGCTCGTGAGGCCCGTAGAGTCAAAAGCTGAGGTCTGACCTTCTTCTTTCGTGTCTTTCGTGTTTTTTGTGGTTAGAAACCGGCGGGTGGGGAATCTTGAATCTTCGAATCCTCTGGTGGGGAATCTTCGAATCTTGAATCTTGAATCTTTGAATCGAATTATCGGTTTCGGCGCGATGAACCTGGACCTGTTCTACTCGGTGGAACGGGTGGTTATTGACGGGGAGGTGACCGTTAAGAGCGTGGCCAGGCGTCCGGGCGGCTCGGCAGCCAATACAGTGTACGGGCTGGCCAGACTCGGGGTAAAGTCAGGCTTCGTTGGAGCCACCGGCAATGACGGAGAAGGGCAATTCCTGCGCCGGAGCTTCGAGAGCGCCGGCGTGGACATCTCCCGCATATCAATCAAAGTGGGCGCACCCACCGGCGCCGTGCTCGCCCTGACCGACCTCCTGGGCCACCGCGCCCTTTACGTTTCCCCCGGCGCCAACAGCTTCCTCGGCCCGGAAGACGTTGACCTCGCCTATTTGAACCAGGCTTCTATCGTCCATTTCTCCGCCTTTGTCTCGGACAACCAGTTCCAACTCCAGAATGACGTCTCCCGCCGGCTGGCGCCGGGCGTAAAGCTGAGTCTCGCCCCCGGTGCCCTTTATGCCGCCAGGGGCTTCCAGTCCATGAAGGCCCTGCTCTCCCGGACCCATACCCTGTTCCTCAACCGGGCGGAGATGAAGCAACTCACGGGCCGGGCCTTCCGCGAAGGGGCCGGTCTCTGCCTCGCCGAGAGCTGCCGGCAGATCGTCGTGACACTGGGCAAAGGGGCCAGGATTCCCGGCGTCAAAGGGAACCTGGCCGCCTACGTCAGGGACAGCGCGAATGAGTACTTCATTCCGGCCGCCAGGCCGCCGGCCCAGGTAGTAGATACTACCGGGGCCGGGGACGCTTTCGCCGCCGGATTCCTCTACGGCCTCCTGCTGGACAAAGACCCCTACCGCTGCGGCATGCTTGGCGCGCTGGTGGCTTCCTTTTCCCTCACCGCCATGGGCGCCCGGGATGGCTTGCCCACCCGCGAACAGCTCCTCGCGGCGCTGCCCGCCACTGGGGGAAAAGCGTAGCCCGGGGCTTTAGCGTCGCGGGGTGGGGCCGGCCATGCTCCGCGCCGAAAGGCAGCACCTCGACGAGCGATTTGCCTCAGGGGATATTCCAATCTTCAACGCTCGCGCGGTCGCCATGCGACCTGCCCATCACCAAAGAGAAGATGCTCCAGGCGCTGAAGGATGCCGGCCAGTGGGATTCGCAGTGGCACAGGCGTCCCGCCTGTGACGGCCTGATTTCACGAGACCTCATGCCCTGATCGCGCCGCAATGAACGTCACATGAACGTCACGTGTGTGGAAATCCCTCGACAATCGCGGTATTATGGTTGACCGCCGATTCTCCACCGAGGGCAAAATGGAAAGAAGGATCACGGCAGCCGGGGTGGGCAGAACTCTCTCGGACATTTTGGACCCCGTCCGCAAGCGAGGGGAACGGTTCTTGATCGGGAGCGATGGTGAACCGCTGGCCACGTTGGCGCCGGGTGTCCCCGTGCGAGGCATTCCCATGAGTGAGCTCTAAGCGCGCATCGGAGGCCTGTCCGTGCCTGACGATGGGTTCGCCGACGACCTGGCCGCGATCCAATCCGGCCAGCCCCGGGAGAGCCTTCCAGCATGGCAGCCCTGATCCACTCGGCCGTCGTTAATCGCCTGGAATCGAGCAAGCTGCCGTTGGCAAGATCTCGGCTCTTCGCCGGCCAGTTCACCTCTGAACCCGCTTTCTTCGCGCTCACAAGCTCCCCGACTGCCTCGCCCTTAGATTCCCCCACTCCACCTTCCCTCGGACGCGATGTCCTTCGTCATAGCCTAGCCGGCCGCGCCACACCGTCCTCATGCCCCTCGGAATCGTCGCCCCGAATGTAGTGTCAAATTGGCGCGGCGCTACCCGCAGTCCCCGCAGTCCGTGTTGACTTCCCTGCTGGTTGCACGTATACTGGCGATAGTCAGGAAGACGGGAGTATTGCGTGTTTGTCCGAATCAAGCGAACCGGTCACTACTGCTACTTGCAGGTGGTGGAAAATCGCCGCGTCGGACGCCGCGTTGTGCAGCATGTCCTGGGCACCCTGGGGAGGACTGACAAACTTGAGGCCGGTGGAAGTATCGACAGCCTCTTGCGGTCCCTCGCCCGATTCGCTCAGCGCGTTCAGCCCGGCATATGCAATGAGGCAGGCAGCGGCGGGACAAGTCACGCGGCTTTACACGAAGCCGGTCAATCCGGCGCGCCTGGTGGCCCAAGGGCCGTGAAGCATCAAGATCACGGCGCACAGGCGGGGACGCCTGTGCCACCCGGCCCCCCAGGCCAGCCACCGTTGTCCAGGAGCGCGCGCAGGGCCGAAATGATGAGAAGATCGCCCATATTCTCCGATCTGGAGGAAGGCCATCTCCTCGATCTTTCCCGGATTGCAGTCGAACGAGACGTGAAGACAGGCCAGTTTCTGTATTTCGAAGGCGAACCTGCACAGCATCTCTACCTGGTTGCCTCGGGAATACTCAAGCTCGTGAGACACTCAACTTCCGGCGCCACTTTCATTACCGCAATCCACGGTCAGGGAGAAATCCTGAGAAGCACCAATCTGTTTGTTCGCAGGCGGCACTCCTCGTCTGCGCAGGCGATAGTCAACACCTCGGTGCTGTCAATCGACCCCGGTGATCTCATTGCCTTTTTTCGCCAGCACCCCCCGCTGGGCGTGGAGATTCTGGGTAAGCTGCTTACCGAGGCCGGCCGGCGACGTCGCGCGGCTCTCGTCCGCATAAGCGAGTTGGCCTCGGAGAGGACTGAGTACCGATTGGCCCGGGTGCTGCTAACTCTATCACTGGGACTTGGCGCCACTATCCCTCTCACACGGCGCGAGATTGCCGAAATGACGGGGACTACAACCGAGACCGCGGCACGGTTCATCAGCCAGTTAGCCCGGCGCGGGATCGTACAATCCTTCCGGGGAAAGGTAGTCGTCATCGATCGGAGCCGGCTTAGACAGCTCGCCGAAGTGTCGCGGGAACAGGGACGGAGACCGTCCCGGCGCGAGCCAATGGGGCAGCTCAAATAGCAGAGGGTGGGCTGTCTGTTTGATGCGAATCATTGACGCGACCCTATGGGCGACCTAGAATAGTCAGCACTTGGGCCTGCGATGTAGGCTGCGCCCTTGTGTCTTCAGAATGCTGGACACATGGTGTGGTGGCAAGCCAATAACTCGGGCAGGCAACGGGAGGCAAGAGTAATGCTGTCCAGTGTCAAGATGGAGGTCAGGGATGGGCTGCTGCGGTTCCCTGAGCAGTTGAAGGACCAGTTTCTCCAAACTGGTGACCTGCCGCTCTGGGACGGCAGGCGTGTTAGTCCCGCCCAAATGTGGTACTTTCTGACAGAGGAGGCTCCCCGGTCATTCCCGGCCTTCTATGCCTCCAAGCACAACATGATAATGGGCCCCAGCTTACCGTTTCACGTGGAGCTTCTCAGCCAACTGAAATTGTACTACCTGCGGCTGACCCAGCGCTCCTGCGCCGAGGCCAAGCGAAAAGCAGGGTGGGCGCTGACGCTGGTCAACGGCGGCCCGTTGCTGGACCTCTACTTTGGCGCCCATGTCATACCTATGAGGCCGGGATCCATGTCATCCCTCATGCTGATGGAGAGCGCCGAAGGACAGGGGGCGACAGATCTGTCAGCCACACTCGAGGGCATTATCGACGATGGGGCCTCGCGGACTTGCTCGGACGTTTGCCGCCAGATCCGCACCCACTCAGGGATACGGCGGCGGCTGGTGTCCGTTGACCTCCTGGCGCCCTACACAGCCATGCGATGCTCCGACATAGCTTACCTGGTGGAATGGCAACGAGCCGGTCGAATGGACCTCCCTAAACGCCTCATCGACTACCCCTGGGACCATGACCCCTCCAAGCCCTGGAAGGTGAAATACGTCGCCCAGAGCCAGCGCGAGACTGTCAAGATGATCGACCAACTGACGGGCCGGCACACCACTGACGAAGACCTGCGCGCCGCTATCATTCAAATGAACAGACTTCGGAAGGCATGTAGAGAGCTGCTGAGGCTGTGGAGAGCCGCCCCCTTGCCACCCGTCTCTTCCCAGCTTCTCAATGAGTGCGAGAATAAGGCGCACGACGCCTGTCAGGGCGCCGACCCGGTAGCTTTGGCCCGGGTGTTTCTGGAGATGCATGACGAAACGAAAGAAATGGTTGCCCACGGGGTAAGAGGGATAACCGTCTCACCCCACCCGGCGAGGCTCTGGATGAGTGGCTCCTGTGCCTCGCCTCAGGCGACCGCCGTCGAGAGGAGCGGAGGCGTCGTGCTGGGAAGAGATGATCGGTGGGGCAGCCTTCTGGCGAATGTGGATGAGGACGGAGACCCTTACGACAACATTGCCCGGGCCGTCATGTCCAATCCTTACGAGCAGCCCGCCGAAAAGAGGGCCCTCTGGTTAGTCGAGGAGGCCCGCCAGACCAGAGCCAATGGCATCATTTTTGCCTTCCAGTGGGGGTGCAACTACCAGGCGGCCATATCCAGGCTCATGTGTGATGTTGCCAAGACCGTTGGCATGCCGGCCATCAACCTGGAGATGGATAGCCTGGGCAGAGCTAGCACCTCAGAACAGATCAACAACCGGGTCACTGCCTTTATTGAAATGCTCGGCGGTGTGGCCGTCTCGGGCTGACGCCGGAGGGCCTTCCTTTCAGGTGTCCGTTGGCCAAGTTCCACAGATAGATCTGTCGTTAGTGAACTCTCAAGCGTTAGGAGGCAACCAAGCAATGAAAGCCTATGCCGGTGTAGATATAGGGTCTGTCATGACCAAGGCAGTGATCCTGGGCGACGAGTCAAACAACGGTACAATCCTGGGCCACGTGGTCATTCCCACAACCGTCTCTTCCGAAAAGAGCGGCTTGCAGGCGCTGGAGCAGGTCCTCGAAGTGACCAACCTCAGGCGCGAGGAACTGGCCTATGTCCTGGCGACAGGTTACGGGAGGATTTCCGCTTCCTACGCCCAGGGTACCCTGACAGAAATCAGTTGCCACGCAAAAGGAGCTCACTTTGCAAACCCTGAGGTACACACCCTTATCGACATAGGAGGGCAAGACTGCAAAGCCATCAAAATAGGTGAATGGAGCGAGGTTGAAGACTTTGCCATGAATGATAAGTGCGCTGCGGGCACTGGCAGGTTCTTCGAGACACTCGCCCGGGTCTTTCAATCCACTCTCGACGACCTCGGCCCGCTGAGCCTCAGGGCCAAAGAGAGAATAACCATAACCAGTACCTGCACCGTCTTTGCGGAATCCGAGGTAATCTCTCTCATGGCCCGTGGAGAGGCGCCTGAGAGCATCATCAACGGAATTCACTTTTCTTTTGCGCGAAGGATAGTCGGCCTGGTAAAGCGACTCGGAGTGGCTGAAAAGGTAGCGATGACCGGCGGGACAGCGAAGAACGCCGGCATGCGAGTGTTAATAGAGGAACTGTTGGAGACAAAGCTGGTCCCCCTGAAAATAGACCCCCAACTGACAGGTGCTTTGGGAGCCGCCCTGTTTGCCAGGGAGAGATCTGGGACAGAAGGAGGCAGCACACTCTAATGAACACCCTGAAAGCTTTAGAGGTCATGCGAGAAGCTATCCGGCAACGGCCGCAGGAGCTTTCCCGGGCCAGGCGCAGCGGCCAGCAGGTGGTAGGTTACCTTTGCTGCTATACACCGGAAGAGATAATCGATGCGCTGGGCCTCATCCCGCTCCGTATTTGCCGCGGTGGCAATGAAGAGTGGATGGAAGTAGGGGCTCAGTATACCTCCACCAAGAACTGTGCTTACGTCCGCGAAGTCGTGGGCATGTTTGTCGACGGAAAGGACCCTCTCCTGGCCAATTCGGACTTCATCGCCCTGACTACCGCGGATTTGGAAATGGGCCGCGTGGCCGAGGTCATAAGCTACTATTGCAAGATCGCCCCAATCGTTCTGGATATGCCGAGAAGTTTAGACAATGCCAGCGAGAAGGAATACCTGCTGGAATCGATAAAAGATTTCACCGCTGAACTCGAACGGCGCTCGGGCAAAAAGCTGGACCAGGGTCGACTGCGTGAGGCAGTGGCACTGTATGGTGCAATTCGAAAATGCCTGCTTGAACTCTACGAATTGCAGGCAGGTGAGCGCCCACCCCTTAGCTGGCGCGAGGTCTTCGAAGTGACGCAGGCCGGTTTCTATCTGGACCGCCGTCGGTACTTAACGCTGCTGGGGGATTTGCTAAAAGAGGTTCGGTATGAATCGCGGGATACCGGAATAGACAACAGGCCTCGCATTCTGCTCTGCGGCTCCATTATTGCACCGGGGGACAACAAGTTGCTGGACCTCATCGATGATTTGGGGGGCCGGATAGTCGGCGACGATCTGTGCACCGGCCGGCGTTTCTACCAGGACCTGGAAGTCAAGGAGCCATCCCTGCGGGGGATCGCCGAGGCTTATGCCGACCGGCTGCCCAGCGCTCATATCGTCTGCCTCCGCCCGTTTGACGAAGACAGGCGGTTTATTAACGTCGTCAACCTGGCCAGGAGCTACCGCGCGGGAGGAATCATCTACCACAGTCTCCGCTTCTGCGACCCCTTCAGTTTCAAGGCGTTGCCTCTCAGGGACTTCCTGAGGCAGAAACTGGGGAACTTCCCCTTTCTGACGATTCATACCGAGTACTCCTCCAGCGACGTCGAAGCTCTGAGGACAAGAGTAGAAAGCTTCCTCAACGTTGTTGCCTCAAGAAGGGTAAGGCGCGAGGCGGTGGAGTCAGGACGCGGGCAGGCCGGGCGCCCTTGATCCGCCGTCGAAGGGGAGCGTAGTGCATGCCCCCGACCGGACCGGGGGCTTGCCGGGGCGGCTGCCCCACCCGCAAGAAGCTGTGCACTACGCCCCCTCGCCACCAGACGACCAATCGCCGGTCTTGGGGTCAGCGAAGTGCTTGACAAGCCTGCTCTGCCATGCTATAAGAAAACACGCCCACGTTGAAAGAAACTGCCATAGGCGGAAGGGCGCTGCTCATTCAGCTATGGATCAGGTACGAAAGCCTGTCTGGATTTCGGTTTAATTGGAAAGGATGATCGATGATTGGCAATCTAGCTGCAACTGGGATCATTTGCCTCGGCCTGACCCTGTTATCGTGCACGGCCGCGCAGACACCCGAGCCCCCGGCTGCGCGGCAGCCGGCGGGATCCGCGTCAGCGGTGGCGTCAAGACCTGCCTGGGAAGGGGACTGGGCGCGAACGCTTGCCGCGGCCAGGCAAGAAGGGCCGCTCACGATATATGCCTCGGGCTCCAGCGCCACCCGCACGGCAATCGGCAAGAGCTTCAAAGACATGTTCGGCCTGGATATTGAGTGGGTAGCAGGGGAAGGCTCGCAACTGACGGCGAAGATCGTTCAGGAGCGGCGGGCGGGCCTATTTGTTCCCGATCTTGTCCAGGGTGGGACCACAAACCAGCAGGCCATCCTGAAGCCGGAAGGCATGCTGGACCCCATCAAACCTTTGCTGGTCATCCCTGAAGTCCTGGATGGAAGACTGTGGTTTGGCGGTGACATACCCTGGGTAGACAATGAAAAGACATATACCATGACCACCATCCTTTCACCTGACCACAGAGTGGCTGTGAACACCACCATGGTGAGACCCGACGAGATCAAGTCCTACAACAACCTGCTGGATCCTCGCTGGAAAGGGAAGACTGTTGTGGCTAACCCCGTTGGGAGGACGAACTGGTTCAGCCAGTTGCTCCAGGTCATGGGACCGGACTTTATGAGGAAGCTGGCCACGCAGAGCCCGATAATAATTGACAACACCAGGTTGGGCACCGAATGGCTTGCCCAGGGCAGGTATCCTATTATGATAATATCAACGATTGGCACCCTGGAAGAGTTCATGGCAGCAGGGGCGCCGTTGGCAAAGGTGGTGCCTCAGGAAGGGAGCTTTCTCGGCGGCGGGGGAATCGCCACCTCCCTCCTCAATCGCGCACCCCACCCAAACGCCGCCAGGGTGTACGCGAACTGGTATTTGGGCAAAGAAGGAAGCACCGTCCAGAGCCGCTCTGTCGGTATGCAGTCGGCCAGATTGGACGTACCCACCGATCATCTACCCGCCCAGGAGAGGCGCGACCCCTCAGTCAAATACGCCAGGATTGAAACCGAGGACTCCTTCGTAAGGATGGTTAGCGATAGAACGTTCGCCCAGGAATTATTCGGGGCGGACGGCAGGGGCCTCAGGTAGCGCAGGAGCTTGCAGTAGCGATGGCGAGGGTGTGACAAGCACCACGACCAGCTATTGATATTTGCTTTCCAAATGACGAACCT
The DNA here is from genome assembly GCA_016210565.1 of Chloroflexota bacterium. GTDB lineage: Bacteria > Chloroflexota > Dehalococcoidia > JACQUA01 > JACQUA01 > JACQUA01. The sequence continues at coordinate 19,205 of JACQUA010000193.1, read as the reverse complement.
TTCGGCGGCGACGACTTCTAAAGCCGTGAGACATCTGAAGGTCAGTTAAATTGAATGTGAGGGTAAACCAATGATTGGCAAAATGATAGGCAAGCTGAGTTCAATAGGCCTCGTCTGCTTCGGCCTGACTTTGTTATCGTGTATGGCCACGCAGGCACCCGAGCCCCCGACTGCGCGGGAGCCCGCGGGACCCGCGACGGCAGTCGCTTCAAGAGCATCCTGGGAAGAGGATTGGGCCCGAACGCTGGCCGCGGCCAGGCAGGAAGGGCCACTCATAATATACGGCGCGGGCGGCGACGGCGTCCGTGTGGCAATTGGCAAGAGCGTCAAAGAGAAATACGGTCTCGACATTGAATGGGTAGCAGGGCTAGGAGCGACGCTAACCGCGAGGATAGTTCAGGAGCGGCGGGTCGGACTATTTGTTCCGGACTTTATCATGGGCGGGACCACAAACCAGCAGGCCGTCCTCAAGCCTGAAGGCATGCTTGACCCCATCAAGCCGCTGCTGGTCCTGCCAGAAACCCTTAATCGAGAGGTCTGGTTCGGCGGAGAGATACCCTGGGTAGACAATGACAAGATGTATACCATGACCAGTATCCTGTCGCCCGACTATAGAGTGGCTGTGAACACCACCATAGTGAGGCCCGAAGAGATAAAATCCTACAACAACTTGCTGGATCCCCGCTGGATGGGGAAGATCGTTGTGCGCAACCCTATGGGGAGCATGCAATGGTTCAGTCAGTTGCTCCAGGTCATGGGACCGGATTTCGTCAGGAAGCTGGCCGCGAACAGCCCGGCAATTGTTGAAAACGACAGGCAGGGAGTCGAATGGCTCGCCCAGGGCAAGGTCGCGATTATGATAATCGCCCAGCCTGGCGTCCTGGAGGAGTTCGTGGGCGCGGGGGCGCCGGTGGCAAAGGCGATACCCCAGGAAGCGAGCTTTATCGCCGGCGCCGGCATCGCCACTTCCCTTCTGAACCGCGCCCCGCATCCCAACGCCGCGAAGGTATACGTAAACTGGTATTTGAGCAAGGAAGGTGGCGACGTCCAGAGCCGCGTTACCGCCATGCAGTCGGCCCGGTTGGACGTGGCGCCTGACCATCTGGCAACCGAACTGAGGCGCAACCCCTCGGTTAAATACGTGAGAGTTGAAACCGAGGACTTCTTCCTGAGGCTGGTGAGTGACAGGAAGGTGGCGCAGGAAGTGTTCGGCCCGGACGGCAGGGGTCTCAGGTAGGCTACACATCTGACGATAGCTACGAGGAAGGGCGTCATTCCCGCGCAGGCGGGAATCCATGCGCGCCGATGTTCCCGGATTCCTGTTCCCCGCTTTCGCGACACCAGCCTTCACGGGAATGACGGCGGTCTTTGTCTTTGACGGCGCGGGCCGGTCGGGATGGCCGATTGCTGTGAAAAGGCTTCGGGCTCCCGGTCTGCAATATCGCACAGATGGGCTCACGCACGAATAGCTGATCATTACAATGAGGACGGACAAAATTGAAGATTGACATGCATGCCCACTTCATCCCGAGGGACTGCTTGACCATGCTGGACAGTCAAGGACGCCCTTACGGCTATGTCACCCGGAAGGATGCTTCAGGCAAGGATAGGCTTACGCCAGACGAAAACCGGGAAGGCACATCTATACCTGACTATTGCGATCCAGAAAGACGCCTCCTCGAATTGGACCGGGTCGGCCTGGACATGCAGGCACTTTCTCCGTCGCCTCGCCACATTATCTACAGCCTTGATGGGGCGGAAGGCCTCCGTCTCTGTCAGAAATACAATGATGGTATTGCCCGGGTGGTCAGGACGTATCCCAGCAGATTTGTAGGTATGGCCACTGTTCCTCTGCAAGATATGGCCAGAGCGCTACCTGAGCTGGAGAGGGCGGTTTGTGACCTGGGATTGAAAGGAGTAGAGATACTCTCTGATGTCAACGGAAAGAACCTGGATGAGCGAGAACTGTGGCCGTTCTATCAGAAAGCTCAGGACCTTGACATCCTCGTCTACGTCCACCCCAGGACTCCGGCGCAGGACAACCTGAAGAAGTACTGGTTGCTAAACCTCGTCGGACATCCCTTTCACACATCTCTGGCCATAGCCAGCGTGATCTTTGGCGGGGTTCTGGAAAGCTTCCCCCGGTTGAGAATTCTCTTTTCTCACGCCGGGGGCGCGGCCCCCTACCTCAGGGGCCGCTGGGAGCGCGCCTACCAAATCGACCCGGCGTGTCAAACCGTTCCCAGGCCGCCCGGCGAGTACCTCAGAATGCTGTATTTCGACAGTATCGCACTCTACGATCCCGCCCTTGAATACCTGGTTGACACAGTCGGTGCTGACAGGATTGTGCTGGGCACTGATGCCCCTACCAGGTGGCAACCCGACCCGATAACCCCGGTGCGAAACGCCGTGGGAATATCCGCTGCCGATAAGGAAAGGATTCTGGAAGAGAACTCGCTTGCCCTGCTCAAGCTGGAACCCCAGGACTGTCAGGCACGGGCTACCTGATCTTTCCCCGTTTCAACGAGGCCAGGACGCCGAAGAAGCTGAGGGCGGCGAAGATGGCAAAGGCCACGCGAGAGACCGTCATAAGCGACTCGAAATGCTCCGGAGCCACTTCAACCGGTCCCAGGTACAGGGCGAACAGGAAAAGGACGATGGCCATGCTGAGCACCTGGCTGGTGTGCCGCACGGTCCCCAAAGTCGCCGAAGCCACGCCATAGTAGTTCTTGTCCACCGAGCTCACCACGGCATTGGTGTTGGGGGAGCTGAAAAGGCCGAAACCGAGGCCCTGAAGCAACAATACTCCCACCAGAAACCACACCGGGGTATCCGCGCCCAGAAAGACCAGCATCACCAACCCCGCGCCGGTCATCCCTATTCCAACGGATGCCAGCACCCGGGGTTCGAACTTATCGGACAGGCGTCCGGCAAAGGGCGAGACCAGGGCCATGACCGCCGGCTGGGATACCAGGACCAGCCCCGCAGCCCGGGGGTCGAGGCCCTTGATATACTGGAGATAGAGGGTCAGCAGGAAACCCACCCCGGAAGTGGTCAGGTAGTTGATCAGGGCCGCCAGGATAGAGAAGAGGAACACGGGATTGCCTTTGAAAATCCGGATATCCAGGATGGGGCTGCTCACCCGGGTCTCCCACCAGACAAAAACGACTATCCCCACGATGCCGGCCAGGACCAGGCCAAAGCCCACGACAGAAGGCAAGTTCGACGATCCGTACATGAGGGTCACCAGGGCCAGTCCATACACCACTGCGCCGGTGAGATCGAACTCCTGCCCCTTCGCCCCTGCCCACTCACCTTTCAGCTTCAAGAGCACCAAGACGACGACCACCAGGGCCAGCAGCATGGCCACGAAGAACACGCTCCTCCAACCGAAAGACCTCGTCAGGACGCCTCCCAGCAGCGGCCCGGCGGTAAGGCCCACGTAGACCGAGGCGGTGTTGATACCCAGTGCTTTGCCTCTTTCCCCCGGCGGAAAGATCGAGGTCAGGATGGCCAAGCCCGTCCCCGAGATCATGGCGCTGGCAACTCCCTGCAGAACACGGAAATAGATCAACATCGTCCCTGAGCCGGCTACCGCCAGTAGAAAAGAGGCCAGGGCGAACAGGGAGGCGCCTATCAGGAAGACCTTCTTCCGGCCATGGATGTCCGCCATCCTGCCGAAGGGGACCATCAGGACCGCTGTGGAGAGCAAGTAGGCGGTGGTCACCCACCCCAGCATCACCGCATCCATTCCCAGGTCCTTGCCGATGGGCGGCAGGGCTACGTTGACCGCTGAGAACATGAAAGGGGTCTGGAAAGCGCTGACCGAGGCCACCAGTTGGGCGGTCGTGCGAGGATTGGCGCGCTGCGGTCCTGCCATCGGCGTAATTATACCCCAGACCGGGGCGGGATTGCAGATTCAAGATTCGAAGATTCCTCACTCCGGGTGGCGCAGTGCGTCCCCGCCTGCGCACGGTCGTCTTCATTCTTGATGGCGCCCGGCCTGCCAAGCATAGATGACCTATTCGTCATTCGGACTTCGCCATTCGTCATTTGTTCGTCATTCGGGTTTCGTCATTCGTCATTTGTTGGTCATTCGTCATTCAGACTTCGGTATTGGAATCATCGCTGACAGGCGCGGTGGCCTGTCGCACCGTTTGCTTAGTCGTTCGCACTTCGTCATTCGTTCCCCCTATCTTATTCCTGTCAACCTGTGGTAAAATGTGAACCATTCTGGCCGGTACGCAGAGATTCGATAGTGAAAGAACGCATCTTCATCGGGGTGGCCTGGCCCTATGCCAACGGCCCGCTACACCTGGGACACATCGCCGGTTGCTACCTCCCCGCCGATATCTTCGCCCGCTATCACCGCATCAAGGGTAACGAGGTGCTCATGGTCTCCGGCAGCGACCAGCACGGCACCCCCATTACCCTTCAGGCCGAGCAAGAAGGGAAGACTCCGGCCGAAATCGCCAGTAAGTACCACCAGCAGTTCCTGGAATGCTGGGAGAAGCTGGGAATATCCTTCGACCTGTTCACCCGGACCACCACGGTGAACCACGCCGAGGTTACGCACGATATCTTCCTGGCCCTGTACAACAAGGGTTATATCTACAAGGGCACGATGTCCCTGCCCTACTGCCCCACCTGCCAGCGCTTTCTGCCCGACCGGTATGTCGAGGGTACCTGCCCCTATTGCGACTATCCCGGGGCGCGGGGAGACCAGTGCGACCGCTGCGGCAAGCCCCTGAACCCCGCCGAACTGCGCGGTATCCGCTGCCGTCACTGCGGCGCCACACCCCAGATGCGGGACTCGGAACACCTGTTCCTGAAGCTAACCGCCTTCCGGGACGGCCTTCTCGGCTGGGTTAAGACCAAAAGCCACTGGCGGAGCAACGTCCTGAATTTCACCTACCGCTACTTGGAAGAGGGCCTCAAAGACCGGGCCATCACCAGGGACATCGATTGGGGCGTCACGGTCCCCTTGCCGGGCTTCGACGACAAGCGCATCTACGTGTGGTTCGAGGCGGTCATCGGATACCTTTCCGCCAGCAAAGAATGGTCCCGGGGCAAGGGCGACCCGGAGCTCTGGCGGCGCTTCTGGCAGGAGCCGGTAAGAAGCTACTATTTCATCGGCAAAGACAACATACCCTTCCACACCATTATCTGGCCGGCCATGATCACGGGCTACGGCGGCCTGGACCTTCCTTACGACGTGCCGGCCAACGAGTTCCTGACCCTGGAGGGCGAAAAGCTGTCTACCAGCCGCCGCTGGGCTGTCTGGCTCCCGGACTATCTTGCCTCCTATGCCGCGGAACCCCTGCGCTATTACCTTTCGGCCAACATGCCGGAAACATCGGACGCTGATTTCTCCTGGGTGGAGTTCTACCGCCGCAACAACAACGAGCTGGTCGCCACCTACGGCAACCTGGTGCACCGGGTCCTCAGCTTCACCTACCGGAGCTATCAGGGAAGAGTCCCCGATCCGGGAGCGCCGGACGAGGCGAGCCAGGCCCTGGTGCAGAAGGCCAGGGACACCCTGGAAACGGTGGACAACCATCTGTACCACTGCCACTTCCGCGAAGCGGTGAGAGCCGCGATGGCCCTGGCCCAGGCCACTAACCGCTATCTTGACGATACCTCACCCTGGAAAACGATCAAGACGGACGCCGGCAAAGCCTCTCTGGCCCTTTACACCGCGATCCATGTCATCGCGGCTTTGAAGACGGCCCTCTACCCCGTCTTGCCCTTCAGCTCCCAGTCGGTCCACAACTACCTGGGGTTCTCCGGCAAGGTCGAAGACCAGGGCTGGCACATCGTCCCTCCGACGCCCGGACAGCAACTCCAGTCCCCGTCCCCATTATTCGTCAAACTCGAAGAGACCGAGGCGTCAAAGGAAAAAGCCAAGCTGGGAATACTGAGTACATAGAGCTAGCAATTCGTGATTCCCCTTGGCTGCGACAAAGAAATGACGAAATTCGAAGTCCGAATGACGAATCAAATTCAAATGACGAATGACGAATGTGGTCTCGGTCTTGACATTCGGGTTTTGAGCATTGATTCGTCATTCGAGTTTCGTCATTCGTCATTTGCACCGCGAGGACCCTTTGCAAATAGCTTCTATCTATGACCCGATCCAGCAGGATCTGCAAAAAGTTGGAGAGAACCTGCGTTCGCTCAGCAAGACGGACCTTATCCCGGCGGATGATCTCCTGGCCCACGCCCTGGGAGGAATGGGGAAAGGGGTCCGGCCCGCCCTGACTCTTCTGTCCGGCAAGTTCTACCATTACGACCTGGACCTGCTGCTCCCCATGGCCACGGCTGTTGAACTCCTGCACATCGCCACCCTGGTGCACGACGATACCATCGACGGCGCCGCCCTGCGCCGCAGCAAACCGACCGTCAGCAGCATCTGGGGCAAGGAAACGGCCCTCATCGTCGGCGACTACCTGTTTGCCACCTCGGCAGACCTTGTTTCCACTACGGAAAGCGTACTGGCGATGAGGCTTTTCGCCCGCACGCTCATGGTGATATCGGCGGGAGAGCTTCAGCAGAACTTCAGCGCCTACCGGCCGGGTCTCACTCGCCCGGAATACTACCGGCGCATCCAGCATAAGACCGCTTCCCTGTTTGCCATGGCCTGCGAGACAGGCGCCCTTCTGAGCCAGGCCCCGGCATCCGCCTGCCAGGCGATGAGGGACTACGGCAACCATCTCGGCATGGGCTTCCAGATAGTGGATGATATCCTGGATTTCATCGGGGACAGGAGCGAGCTGGGCAAACCCGTGGGCAACGACTTGATACAGGGCACGGTCACGCTGCCGGCTATCATCTTTGGCGAGATGTATCCCGGCAATGATTATGTCAAGCATGCCCTGGAGAGCAAGGGAAACCCGGACAAAGTGAAACGCGCTGTCGAGGCTATCGCCGCTTCAGCGGCGATAAAGAAAGCCTACGACCTGGCCCTGGATGAATGCCGCCAGGCGAGGGAAAGCCTGAGCGGAATGCCCCCCAACCCCTGCCGCCAGCCCCTGGAGACGTTGACGGAATACGTGGTAGACCGGAACAGGTAGGGGGAAGTAGGAGGAAGTAGGAAGAAGTAGCGCAGGACTACGAAAAGGAGGAGGAAATGAAAGGAAGCGGGATGATACGATAGAAAAGGGGATCTTATGGCATCGAGAAGCTTCGAGGACCTCGTAGTGTGGCAGAAGGCCCATCTGTGCGTTTCACAAATACAAAATGACCGAGGCTTTTCCGAAGAGCGAGCAGTTTGGTTTGGCCGGGCAGTTGAGGAGGGCCGCTATGTCAATACCCGAGAACATTGCGGAGGGATTCGCGAAAAATGGCCACCCTGATAAGGCAAGATATTACAACGTTGCCCAGAGATCGGTGGAGGAATGTCGCTATTACATGATTCTGGCGAAGGATCTGAGATATGGCGACGCCGATGCACTCAAATGTAGCCTGGAGGAAATTGGCCGGCTTCTCGACGCCTACGTAAGGGGGCTGCCGGCAGCGCAAGATGATGAACCACCTCCTACTCCTACTACTTCCCCCTACTCTTCCTACTCTTCCTACTCTTCCCTGCTTCCCCCCTCCCCTTCCACCCAGCACTCCCCGTCTTCGAAGAACTCCTTCTTCCAGATAGGCACGATCTGCTTGATGCGGTCCACGGCATACTGGCAGGCTTCAAAGCCTTCCTTGCGGTGCGCCGAGCCGATAGCAACCACGAGACTGATTTCCCCTATCTCCATGGGACCGATGCGGTGCACGATCGATACGTCTTTCAGTCCCCACCGCCCTTTTATCTCAACCGCAACTTCCGCCAGCTTCTTTTCAGCCATTTCCTTGTAGGCTTCGTACGCCAGGCGGAGGACCCTTTTGCCCATAGCGTGATCCCGCACTGTGCCCAGGAAGGTGATAACGGCCCCGTTGGCGTCCTTCCGGACCCCCCGGGTGATCCTTTCCGGATTGAGCCGTCTCCGGGTAACCTCGATCATCTATCCTCCGCTCAGGGGCGGTAAGAAGGCAACCTCGTCGCCGTCCTTGAGTTGGGCTTCCGTCCCGGCATACTCGGCATTAATCGCCATGGTCACGTGCTCGAGGTAGTCCTTAAGCGCCGGGTACCGGCGCAGCACCTCTTCTCTGAAAGCGCCGGCAGTCGCGGGGCTTTTCACCTCGAACTCATCCACCCCTTTCCCCGTCAGTTCGCGCAGCAGGGCAAAGAACCTGACTCTAATCTTCATGAAAGAATAGTGAACGCCCCGAAGAGCCGGGGGCGCAATGACGGGTCAGCACGCCTCTTCGCGGCAACTTTCCATGTGTGGCTGGCCGAGCAGCAAACGAAAGACAAAATCAGCGGCTCACAGGCACGGTGGCCTGCGGTGCTGGGTCGTTCATGTCGCCGGAGCGGTCCCCAGCTTCGGAGACGGTTTCGCCGCCGGCTTGGGTGCGGCAGGACTCAGCGCCTCATTGCTGGCCACCGGGGCGGCAACCCCGCTGGGAGCGCTGCTGGCAACAGGCGCGGGTATCCCCAGCACCTCATTGAAGAACTTCGCCAGCTCTTCGCCCTCGATGGTCTCCTGGCTGATGAGCCTTGCCGCCAGTTTGGACAATGGGGTCCTGTTCTCAACGAGCAGGGCAACAGCCCGGGAATGGGCGCCTTTTACGATGGAGTCTACCTCCCGGTCTATCTCCAGGGCCATTCTCTCGCTGTAGTTCCGCTGCTCCGAAATCTCCTTGCCCAGGAACACGAGCTCTTCTTTCCGCCCCAGTGAGCGCGGTCCCAGCTTATCGCTCATGCCGTATTCAGTCACCATTTTGCGGGCGATCTTCGAGGCGTGCTCGATATCGTTCTCCGCCCCGGTGGTCATCTCGTTGAAAGCGATCTCCTCGGCAGCCCTTCCCGCCAGGCTCACCGCCAGCATGTCATTGAACTGGGAGCGAGTCCACAGGACCCTGTCCTCGGTGGGCAGGAGCCTGGTGTAACCACCCATCATGCCCCGGGCGACAATCGATATCTTGTGCACCGGGTCGGCGTTGGGCAGCAGCCTGGCCACCAGGGCATGGCCAGCCTCGTGGTAGGCCAGCACCTCTTTCTGCCTCGGGTTGATAATGCGGCTTCTCTTCTCCGGGCCGGCGATGACCCGGTCGATGGCTTCTTCCAGCTCCGCCATGCCCACCAGCTTCTTGTTGCGACGGGCCGAGAGAATGGCCCCCTCGTTGACCAGGTTGGCAAGATCGGCGCCGCTGAAACCGGGCGTCTGCTTGGCCAGTGTATCCAGGTTGACTCCACTGTCCAGGGGCTTGCCCTTCGTGTGTACTTCCAGAATCGCCTTCCGGCCCGCAATATCGGGACGGTCCAGGACAACCTGCCGGTCGAAGCGTCCGGGCCGCAGCAAGGCAGGGTCCAGTATGTCCGGACGGTTGGTGGCCGCCAGGACAATGACATTGGTGTTGGTGTCAAATCCGTCCATCTCAACCAGTATCTGGTTGAGGGTCTGCTCCCTTTCGTCATGACTGCCGCCCAGCCCGGCGCCGCGGTGCCGCCCCACCGCATCGATTTCATCGACAAATACGATGCAGGGTGCGTTGCGCTTCGCCTGGTCGAACAGGTCTCTAACCCGGGATGCTCCAACACCGACGAACATTTCAACGAATTCGGAACCGCTAATGGAGAAGAAAGGCACTCCCGCCTCGCCGGCTACAGCCCTGGCCAGCAACGTCTTGCCCGTTCCCGGCGGGCCGACTACCAGCACCCCCCTGGGAATGCGCGCCCCCAGGGCCAGGAACTTCTCCGGGCCTTTCAGGAACTCGACCACCTCGTGGAGTTCCTGTTTGGCCTCTTCCACCCCCGCCACGTCCGCAAAGGTCACGGTGGGCTTGCTGCCGGTCACCAGCCGGGCCCTGCTACGCCCGAAATTCAGCGCCTGGCTGTTAGCCCCCTGGGCGCGACTGAACAGAAAGATGATGAGACCTACCATCAGTATCAGGGGCAGGAAGCTCATCAGTATCCCGCTCCAGTTGAAGCCGCTGGCCTCCTTGTACTCCAGGGTCACATCCTTGGCGCCCAGGGTGTCCAGCAACTCGTTCATGTTGATACGCTCTTCTTTGAGCGATTTCACCTTGGTGTCATCCCTGGAGGTCACCGTGAGGCTGTTTTCTTCTACCAGGATGGACTTGACCTCTCCCCTCTTGATCATATCCTTCACGGTGCTGAAAGGGACTTCTTTGGTGCCGGAAGAAAAAGGGAAGATAGTGGAGAATATAATCACCGCGATGATTATGATCACCAGGTATATAAAGCCGTTCTTTACGAGATTCTTGTTCATTTGACCATCAGTTTTCCTGCGCCGTTAAATCTGGCATCACGGTGAAATTATATCAGAAGCCCCAGCAAATTAAAACCCGAAGCGGGATGGCAGACTACAGGTTACACATTGCAGATTCAAGATTCAAGATTCCCCGCCCCTGCCGGCCACAGCCGACGGCCGATAGCTGATAGCCGTTAGCTGACGGCCCACTTGACCGGGCGCCGGTGCGGGACTACTGGCTACTGACTGCTGACTACTGCCTACTGGCTACTCGCTACTTTCTTACAACCCCCAATGGCTCTCCCCCTCCTTGTTCCCACCGTCCGCCGGCGTCCTCTGGTCCTTCTTCGCCCTCAGTGCTGTGGCCAGATAAGAGCCAAGGTAGGACAGGTCTTCCGTCGGCAGATAGTGCGGCGCGGCGCCGTCGAACAGCAGGTTGACCGACGGCGCCACTTCGTCGTCTCCCAGATAGAGAATACACCCCAACCGTACCATGGCAAAAACATGGAACATATAGGCCGCGTCTCCGGTACGGCTCATGGCCGCGCCTTTCAGCGCCCGGGCCGCCCGGTGAAACGCTTCGACATCGTTGCCAAATGCCCTTAGAATCGGGTCCACCGCCATCATCCGGAACCTTTGCTCGAAAATGAACGCCCCCGGAAGCTGCCGGTACGGTATCCACTCGTCGGCCACCGGAGTACCGTCGGCCGTTATCAGATAATGGAGCGTGATCAGCTCCAGCCACTGGGGAGGCCTTTTCCCGCTTTGTTTCTCCGTGACCTTTATCTCCGGAAAGCTGACGAGGTAAGTCAGGTCAAAAAAGGGCACCACGAATTGCCCGCCGGCGAATTGGACTCCCGCCTTCGCCGCGGTGACATAGGGAGCCACGCCTGCCAGGTCCTTGTAGGCCTTATCCAGAGCCGTATCCAGAGCCATAATTAAACCTTTGCCGCCAGAATCAGACTTGCCTACATTATACAACGGACAAGACAACGGGGGGGTTACAGATTGCAGATTGGAGATTACAGATTCCACATTATAGATTGAAGATTGAAGATTCAAGATTCGAAGATTCCCCGCCACCCCCGGTTAACCCAATGAACTCAATAACCCAATAACTCAACGAACTCAGTGAACTCTTTCCACACGTTGTTGATTCGCCGCCAAAGGGGTATAATGGGTTGGGAACTGAGGAGACACCAGAAAAAATGAAGGCAACGTTCAAGGAGATACTGGAGACCGTGTTGATGGCCCTGGCCATCTTCTTGCTGCTCCAGACTTCGATTATGGGGTTTGTCGTCGATGGGTCCAGCATGGAGCCCAATCTGCACACCGGCCAGAGGCTGCTGGTCAACAAGGCAGTCTATTTCCGGACGGAGGTCGCATTTCTCCAGAAACTGGTCCCGTGGATCAAGAGCGAAGGCCAGGTCGGCTATTTCTTCCACCCGCCCGAACGCGGCGAGGTAGTTCTTTTCTACTTCCCCCGCGACAATCGCCAGATATACATCAAACGCGTTATCGCACTGCCCGGCGAAGCCGTGGAAATCCGCGACGGCCAGGTGTTCGTCAATGGCCGCCTCATAAAGGAGCCGGTGACCATTCCCCAGGCGCGGGCGCCGTTCGGTCCCATTACCGTGCCGGCGAACCAGTACTTCGTTCTCGGAGACAACCGTAACGGGAGTTCAGATTCCAGAAGCGGGTGGACGGTACCCTACAACAATATCATCGGCAAGGCGTGGCTCACCTACGGGCGCCCCTGGGAATGGGGTGTCGCGCCCAATTTCGACCTCCCGCTCGCCCAGGCCTCGCCGAAGTAGCTGACAGCTTTCAGCAGTCAGCCGCGGGCAGTCATTGCGAGTCCCGATTGCATCGGGACGAAGCAATCCCCAGAAACACCAATCAAGCAGTCGGCGATCCGGGGTGGGGCGGAATCTTGAATCTTGAATCTTCTAATCTGCAGTCCGCAATCTGCAATCCCCTCCCTCCCCCTTGCCCCCGCGACAAAACTGTGTTAAATTTGTAACCGCCGGGTCGGTCTTTGTCTGACCCCCCTTTTCCACCGGAAGTCCTTTCGGCACGTGGGCGGTTAGCTCAGTGGTAGAGCACCTGCCTTTTAAGCAGGGAGTCGTGGGTCCGAATCCCACACCGCTCACTCCCCTATCTAGGGGGGTCCCTGCTTTCACAAAAACGGATACTTTTTGTGAGGGGAGAAGGCAGGCCGATGGGGTAAGCTGCTTTGAAATGACTACCCTGAGTCAAGCCCTGGCAGCTTACCGAACCTGCGCCAAAGCGGAAGGCAAAAGCCCCAAGACGGTTTCGTGGATTACCGACAGCCTGCGGTACTTCATGGACTTCCTGGGGGGCGATCAGGACATCAGCGCCATAAGCCCCGATGACCTGAGACGGTTCATCATCGGCCTCCAGGAAAGCCACAAATGGCGCAACCACCCGTACACGAAGGTACAAGCAGGGAAACTATCCCCCCAATCGGTGGAGACGTATGCCCGGGCCATCCGGGCCTTTTTCGGCTACCTCTACCGGGAAGAACTCATCGACCACAACCCCATGCAGAAAGTCAAAATGCCCAAAGTCCCCACAAAGGTGGTGCCGACTCTCACCGAAAAACAAGTAGAAAAACTGCTAGCGCAGCCCGACCAGCACACCGCCAGGGGATTCCGAGACTACACCTTGCTGGCTGTCTATATAGACACCAGCGCCCGGCTGAGCGAGATCGTCAATCTGACTTCGGACGGGGTTGACCTGGAAAATGGTTACTTGAAGGTTATGGGGAAAGGGCAGAAGGAACGATTCCTGCCCTTCGGGTCTAAGGTATCAAAGGCGCTCCTGAAATACCGCCTGAAGTATCGGCCCCAACCCCAGGCGACCGACCGCTTTTTCCTTACCCAGGACGGCCGACCCCTTCCGGCTAAGCGGGTTCAAAAGATAATCCATGACTATGGCCTGCAAGCGAGAGTCAAAGTGTATTGCCACAAATTGCGCCACACCAGTAGCGTCATGTATCTCAGGAACGGGGGCGACCCCTTCTCTTTACAGAAGAAATTGGGCCATTCCAGCCTAGCCATGACGCGGCACTACTCCAACCTGGCCGATAGCGATGTCAAGGCCAAGCAGTTAAAGTACGGCGTCCTCGACCGGCTGAAGGTTTAGGCTATAGCTCATTGGACCGGGTGCCGACCTCGGTATAGATGGGGCGACTACTTATTGCCACCCAGGGCCTTCCCCCGGCGGCGAAAGCCGCTTTGGATGAAGTGGCCGAACGGCAGGCAAAGGAAACTTCGGAGGCGTTGAAACGCGGGGAAAGGTTGCGGCAAAGAGATGAAGAACTTGAACTACTTGAACGCGAAAGCCGCATAAGGCAATCAAATCTGGATAGCTTGCGAGGCGAGCTGGAGGTGGTCGTCACAAAATCAAAACTTTCCGGACCATCGCCGGAACATTTGCAGCAGATTCAGGAGTTGACCACGCAGGTTAAACGGCTGGAGGACGAAAGGCGGGTGCTTGAACAGAACCTCTTAACCGAGAAGTTTACCCTTCAGATTGAAGCTCTTCGGGCCGAAATTCGGGCAAACCAGGTCACGGGCATGAACACTAACGATTTGATTTTCAGGTCCCTGGAAACAGGCGGCCCGTTGATTTTTGGCGAGCTGCGGGGGATCCGAACGACACTCGAAACGGCCTTTAGCAGGGTGAACCCGCCTTCCAACCCCAAGAAACCTCCCATCTCGCCGGAAGAAGCGGCACAAATTGCGGAAAAAATGCGCCTACAGCAAGAGGGTTTGGACGCGCCGACACCGGCCCAGGGCGAAACTTGCCCGTTGTGTGGCGGCGCGGGGGATATCCCATCCTACTTGTTGGGGCGAAGCTACGAAGAGCTCGTTGGGGTTTCCGTGTTGTGCGGATCATGCAAACGCTCCTTTGCATTGAACTGGATGCTTCATCCAGCGGAATTTGCCGGGCCGCCCGTTCAGGAGCCGGACAATGGTTAAAATTCTCCCCGTGGGGGTACCGTTAAATCAGAATTGTTCACTTGATGCAATGTGCAGTAGTGGTAGAATAAGAGCATGGAAAGAGCACGGCACTTTAAGCATGTCCTGTGGCATGGAAAATCGTGGCCCTGTTATGTGTTTTTTGCCCTGCTTGGAGCTTACGATTTAATCTTGGCACAGGTCTTCCCCGATAGCGGGTGGCCAACCCTGAGTGATCTTGTTCCACTATGGGACTGGCGGATGTGGCTAATACTTGCACTTTCTTATACTGTGTTGGCTTCTCTAGAAGGCTCTTACCGTATGTCTAAATCTAAAGAAGTTGCGCACACACCCGTAGGCGCAGTTGCCACCAGTGTCATTACGGTTGAGAATTATGACCATGAATTTGTCACTAAAGGCGACTCAAGTTATAGACAAGATTCAGTGGTACTACGGCTTCACCCCGAAATACATGCTACCCCTGGCGTGCGAGTTGAGGACATTGAATTAGAAATGAAGGGTAAGCGCTACAATACAGACTGGGAGCCGATGAAGGAGACGATATCTGGGGATATAGGACATTATGTGTACACAAAACTACCGAAGTCTCTTAAAGAAGGACCATATCAAGCAAGGATAGTAGCCCACATAGAAAACAGGGAATACTACTCAAATGATTTTACTCTGGTCTATCGCAAACCAAGTCCAGATATGACCTGAATAGCGTGATATACGTATCTTTCGACCTTTAATTAAAATAAAATACCGTTTCCTGGGGTATTGATTTTGTGGTTAATCGTGGTAATATGGGGACAATGAAATAACAGCACAGGGAGGTCTCTAATGGCCAAAAGACTCCCTGCTTTATCAAAAAGCCAGGTTCTAGACCAGATAGCAGACCTTCTCCTCTCAAAGCTGGGCGAACGGGAAAAACAATCCCTGCCTTTTAAGCAGGGAGTCGTGGGTCCGAATCCCACACCGCTCACTCCCCTGTTCAGACGCCTGCTCACGCAGGAAATGGCCAGCAGGCAAAAAGGGCTGAACGGACCGGGAACAACTGGCGACACAAATGGCGTCGGAAAGCGCAGGTATGGAGGTGGCGGCGGCAATGATGGCGTGGGTCGCCGCCACACCCCACCGCACCCCGGGGCTGCCGGGGCCGATAGATGACTATGTACGGGGAATGAAAAAGAGGGACACGTTCCAGACCACGATCGCGGCATAGATAACCACGAACGAGGAAGTAGCAGCGAAGGATACCCTGGGATGCTTCTTATATGCGTCCCAGAAAAGAAGTGCGCAGGCGAGGGAACCGATGACTTTTACCGGCACGAATACGGTCTCTCCTACCAGAGGCGCCAGCAACGGGTTACCCTCGCGCGCCGCTCCGCTTCCAATGAGAAACTTGGTTACGATCCCGTCCGATGTCGCCAGCGCCACCAGAATCCAGAGCAGGTATTTGATTAGACTAGCACCGGGGGAATTCCGGGAACGGTCTCGGGGGGCGGGAGTTGAGAGTAGTAACCTCACGGCTATCACCTGCAGGCCTTCACCGTCCGGCGCTTCGAAACCCGGCGACCGGTAGCCGAAAGCGAATAGCCAGGGGGGACCCAACCGTCTTGTTCGTTAGGGCAGCGGGTCTCAAAGCGTTGAGAAAGTAGCCGTCGGTACCGGTCCGATCCCCCGTTGGGGTCGTCTTCCTCCTGGCCCATGGCTGTCAGGGAGCCTGGAAGGATGTTGCCGGTGCGAGGGTCTGGTTTGAGCCGGGGCGAACCTTCAAAGCCGCCGCCGGGCGTCAGAACGTGCTGCCGGTAGAAGTCAACCAATTCGCGCAAAGCATCTTCCAGCGCCTGCAGGCTGTCCGCCGCTTCAAGAAGCCCGTAGAACGCACTCTCCTTCTCTTCGTCGGAGAGCATAATCCCGTTGTCGGCCATCTGGTAATCCTCCTTGACAAACGTCATTGTATTTCGGGCGGCAGCCCCTCTCGAACGCCAGGAAAGAACATAACGCGTCGCGAAGAGCGCGGGCAAACTGGTCCTTGCTGTTTGCACCGCCGGAAATTAATATAGCATGCTGCAATGCCCCCGTGAATGCTGCATTAGGATGATTGGTGGTCTATCCGGCCATCACCCGTTGGCTCTAACCCATCTGGAGGCGACATACTACCGAAAGCTGATCTTTCAGAAACCAGGCGAGGGGCGCGGCCAAAGAATTCGAGCGATTTGTTTGTCCAAAAGATCCTGCCGGGCTCCGGTACGGTTCCACAACAAGAGTGACAGCCCCGCCACTTCAGTTCGGGCGACTTGAATTTTACCCGTCCCAGGGACCATAATAATAAGCATGATTGTGGAAAACCGACCGTTGTGAAGGAGAAGGCAGTTCCCAAACACGAATCGGCCTGATGGGATACGCCCAATTCGTCCTTGAAGCGTTCTCGTTACCATGAGATGAGGTTCCGCCGGGCCGGGCGGACCGGACAGGCTTTCCAGCCTGTCCGATGTTATTGTTGACAAAGGAGAGATGCCGTGTTCAAATGGGCACTATTCGCCGTAAGCGCCGTCCTCGTTTTTGCCGCACTGCTGGCCTGCTCGCCCGCTGCGGCCCCGGGCCCCTCCGCGCCGGGCGTCCCCGTTCCGGCGCCAGCCGCAGCCCAGCCGGGGGAATGGGAGCAGCTCATTGCCGCCGCCAAACAGGAGCGGGAAGTCATGGTCTACACCACGCTGGGGGGCGAGACCAGGGCGGACCTCACCAGGGCATTCAAGGACAAGTTCGGCATTAATCTTGAGTTCGTCACCGGCAGGGGAGAGGAGTTGGCCAAGAGGCTGTTCACCGAGAGGCGCGCCGGCCTCTTCCTGGCAGATGTCATTATGGGAGGCGGAACGACGCTCCTGGTGGTCATGAAGCCCGAAGGCGTCCTGGACAACCTGGAACCCTTGCTTTTCCTTCCGGAGGTGAAAGACCCCAGCAACTGGCAGGGAAATAAGCTTCCCTTCTCGGACAAAGACAAGACCACCTTCGCCATGATCGCGGCGGTGCAGAGGTACGTTTTGCGCAACACGGACCTCGTCAAAGAAGGAGAGGTAACCTCCTACACCGACCTGCTGAACCCGAAGTGGAAGGCGAAGATGACCATGCGCGACCCGACCATAACCGGCACCGGCAACGCCATGATGACCCATCTCGCCGTCGAACTCTGGGACATGGAGAAGACCAAGCAGTGGTCGTACGAGATGGTCAAACAGGAGCCGAATATCACCCGCGACGCGCGGTTGCAGGTGGAATGGGTGGCCCGCGGGCGCTACCCCCTCGGCATCGCCACCAGGATCGAGGATACCGCCGGCTTCGTGAAGGAAGGCGCTCCCGTGGCTACGGTCAAGCTGAAAGAAGGGGTTAAGGTCGGTCCCGGCTCCGGGGCCTTCGCCGTTGCCAACAAACGCCCCCACCCCAACGCCACCAGGCTCCTGGTCAACTGGCTGCTCACCAGGGAAGGGCAGGCCCTGTTCAGCCACGGCTTCGGCAATCCCAGCGGGAGGGTAGACGTGCCTTTCTCCGGGCCGCCGGCCCTCTTCGCCCTCGATCCGGGCGAGAAGATATTCCTCGAGGAAGAGCACGAAATCCTTTTCCGCGAAAAGATGATGGAGATCAGCAAAGAGATCTTCGGCCCGTTGATCAAATAAGGACTCGTTGACAGCAGGAGAGGCGTCCCATGATGAAACCGGACAACTGGCGCACGCCGCTGGTCAAGATCCTCGTGGTGGTCTCCTGTCTCCTGATGCTCGCTCTCTTGCTCCCGGTAAACCGGGGCGAGGCCGCCGGAGGGTCTATTCCGGCAAGGTGACCGCGCTGGACGGCGTTACACCCATCGCCGGAGCCGGCGTCCATTTTTCTAATCCCGCGCTGTCGTGGTTTGGCGTTGCTTTGGCCGGGCCCGATGGCCGTTACACGGGTTCCAACGTCCCCCCGGGGCAAGTCTACGTATATGCCTGGGCACCCGGCCGGGAGGGGCGGTGGTACAACAATGCCCTGGGAGAGAGCACCCAGCACGCCTGTCCCGATGACCTCCGGGGCCAATACGCCCGACATCGACTTCGCTCTGGGTCCGGGCGGCGCGATCTCGGGCAGGGTGCGCAACGCCAATGGGTCTGTCAATCTGGCGGATATACCGGTTTTTGCTCTGCCAGTTGACGGAAGCGACTGGGCCAGGTGGGGCCTTAGCCGTTTGGACTGCCAGTACACCATCAATAGGCTGCCCTACGGCAGCTACAAGGTCTATGCCGGTGGTGACCGGCGGCATGCGCCGGAGCACTACAATGACAAAGCTTCAGGTCAGGATGCTGATCCGGTGACGGTCGATTCGGGAGTTAACCCCACCGGCATTGACTTCTACCTTGACCTGGCGGGCGCTACTCCCACCCCCAGTCCGTCACCGTCACCTACCGCTCTGCCATCGCCGTATCCGAGCCCTTCGCCTCCGCCAACCCCGACTCCCTCTCCCACCCCGTTGCCTTCGCCTTCTCCGACACCTGCTCCACCACTGACATCCACACCATTGCGCGGTGATCGCAATAGAGATGGTGTGGTAGACACCGCAGACCTGTCTCTGGTAGTGGCATCCTTCAACAAGCGCGATAGCGACCCGGGGTTTGACCCCAACGCCGATGCCAACGGGGATGGGATCATTGACGTCCTGGACCTCGTCATTGTGGGTCTCGACTTCGGCGGGACTCGCTAGATTTGGCCCGCATCGTCTCTAATGCAAACGCATTAGCCGAACTTCCGCAGTTTGGGGCTTGAAGAAATTTTCCGAGAATATTTTTGCATTGGGGGTGAAGTAGGAATAAGCCGGTTCCATAGCTGTTAGCCGCGCTGAAGGCGATGTAGTGCCAAAATCAGGGTATTGACTGAG
>JACQUA010000160.1 GCA_016210565.1 Chloroflexota bacterium | reverse complement strand
GTCCCGATAGCATCGGGACTCATCTTCGCTCAGAATGACATTTTCATCCTTGATTGTCCCGACTCGTCGGGATGGGTGATTGTTTGGGATTTGGAATTCGATTATTGGAATTTGCTTAGAATGGTGGTGGGTTCGCACAGCCACCCTTCTTCCCAACCACCCCGTCTGTACTTAACCCACCCTACGGGCTACATTACCGTTCGCGCGGTTTCAACTTGATCGCCCCGCTGGGGCAGGCGATCACGCACAGCCCGCAGCCGCTGCAGGCTTCGGCCTTCACCTTCGCCTTTCCGTTTTCGCTGAACATGGCGATGCAGGTAACGTCCGTGCAAACGCCCCTGCCCTCGCATTTTGCCGGGTCCACCTCGGCGACGATGCTGTCGGTATTCATATCGAGCTCGTCCATGGGCTTGATGTAAGGGACGCCGAGACCGACGAAATCATCCACCCGTTTGTATCCCTGCTGGTCCATGAACTTTGTCAGGAACTCGATGGTGTTCCGGAGCAGACTGCGCCCCTGCAGCAGCATCCCGGTGCAGAACTGGGGCAGCCCGGCCCCCAGCATCATCACTTCAACGGCATGCTCGGGGGCCATAAGCCCGCCGGCGGCGGCTATTTCAATCCCGGGGCAGAATTTGGCGATGGCGGCCACGTCTTTGTACAGGGTGGTCCGGAGCACACCGCCGCTGGTCCCCACGAACGGGTTGCCGTCAACGAAGGGCCAGAGCGGCTTTCCCCGGTTGAAAATGTCAGGCGGGGCCACCGTAGGGCCGTGGTTGAAACAATGGATGTACCTGGCCCCAACGCCCTTCAGGTCCCTGGCCAACCCCACAACCCGCGGGAAGCCGGTCTCCGGGCTGATCTTCACGCCTACCGGGACGTTCACCGCTTTAACCACCTCCGCGGCTATCTTCACCACCAGGTCGGGATAGTCTCCGACCAGCGAACCGACATTGAGCAGGGGGAAATCCTTCTCCAGGTAGTAGTCCACGGCGCCGGCTATGCCGGGGGCCGAACCTTTGCTGATATTGAGTTCGATGATGTCAGCGCCAAGCTCCACCGCTTTCTTGGCGGAAATCGACGCGCTTTCTGGAAAGGCCCCCAGGGGCGAAACAACGGCGATCACCGGCACATTCCGCGGCATCTTCTTCTTGAGGATGTCGATCATCTTGCCCCACTTTTGGTAGGAGGTCAACCGGTTTTCCGGGTGCTCGGTGGCAGGGAAAACGATATGGTACACCGCCTCCGGGCAAATCCCCCTTGATTCCCCTTTTTCAAAGGGGGAGAAGGCCCCGCTTACCGCCAGCCACCGTGTGTCCCCCGGCTTTCCCGTAAGCGCCCTCGGCCGGCTCCGTGCCTTCAAATCGGCCAGCATCTCTTTAGTGATGTAGTCAGCCCCAGGTATGTAGACGAAACCGGCGCCGGCTTCGACGTGCTTCAAAAGGAGTCCGGCGTGCAGTTCCGGCGTGATGGCCGACTTCCTGCCCTCGGGCATGCCGATCGGGGCCACGCCGATGGGCGAGCGAAACCTCAAACCGGCAAAATTTACGCCGAGTTGTTCCGGTACTTTAACTGCTGCTATTGGCACCTCTCAGCTCCTTTGGGCGAAGATCTAGACCACGAATGAACACCCGTAGCACACGTAGGGTGGGTTCGCGTCCCGATGCCACATCGGGACGCGAACCCACCTTTTTGCACCCTGGCATGGACAGCTCTGGCATCCGGCAGCAATCCTGGTGGGTTCGCACAGCCACCCCACTTCCCCGCCGCCCCTCTGTGCTTAACCCACCCTACTGCTGGCGGACTAACCCAGCAGTCGGACGATGGCCCCGGCGTCGTCTACGTTCTCCAGGTTCATGACCATTTCGATCACTTTGTTAAGGTCCGCCCCGGACAGGGGCTTTACGGCATAAGAAGCGCAGTCGGTAAATTTCTGTTTGAACACCTCTTTGGGCATGGGGTTTTCCGGACTGCCGTACGTCACGTCTACCCGCTTCGAGTAAACCTTGCCTCCTGTGGTCCTGATCTCCGTTATTCCGGGAATAAACGTGTTCTTGAACTTGTTGAACTCCGGATTGGCCTGGACGCTGACCTTTTGGGCCACATCGAGGATCGCCGGGTCCTTAATGGCCTCCGGGGTGATCTCCCTCAGGCCGACCCGGCGCCTGACGACGGCGCAGGCCACGGTGTAGGGTATGCTGAACTGGGCGTCGATGACGTTCTCCGGCCGCCGCTTTCTCTCTACGGGCTCGCCCAGGACCTTCGCCGGCGTGCTGGCCTTGAAGACCGTGATGCTCTCGACGTCCCCGGGCTTGATATCGTGTTCCCGGACCATGGCCAGCGTGGCATCTATGGAAGAATGCGATCCCCGGCCGGAGGGATAAGGCTTGAAGGTGAGATTGACGCCCTCAAATCGCTTGCCCAGTTCGGAGGTCAGGACCGCGGGGTCATAGACTCCGCGATGGTATACCTTGTACAGTCCGAACTCGCCTTCCAGGCTGTTAACGGCTCCGGTAATGCCCTTTTGCGCCAGCAGGGCGGACAGGATGCCGCCCATGGACGCGAAGCCGACTTCCAGACGCTTGGTTTGGGAAGCGTCGCTGACAGCTTGCCGGTTGCCCGAAGCCTGCGAATAGGCGATGCCCAGGGCGTGTTGCACCTGGTCCACAGTCAACCCCAGGAGCTTGCCTGCGGCGGCCGCCACGCCAAAAATGCCGTAGACAGTGCTGGGATGCCAGTCCCTCGGTTCCTTGGGCGTCGCCAGCGACACCCGGAATGCGAGGTCCTGGCCCAGGACGACGGCGGCAATAAACGCCTTGCCGCTAACTTTTCCGATGCGCTCGGCCATGGCAAAGCTGGCCGGAACAATGGCGATGCCGCCATGCGTCATCGCCTTTTCATGCGAGTCGTCGTAGTCCAGGGCATGGGCCATGGTGCTATTGGCGAAGGCCGCCATCCACGCCGGCGCCTGGCCGCCAAAACCGATGATGGTGCTCTCCGGTTTACCGCCGCCTTCCTTAACGAAATCAACCACCGGGTGAGAAGCATCGTCCAGGGTACCCGCCGCCAGGGTGGTCCCCAGCGTGTCCAGAATAGACATTTTTGCCGCCCTGACCGCTTCGGCAGGAATATCCTGGAACTTGATATTGACTACATTCTGCGCAAGCGCGTGAGATGCGTCCATTAGTTTATCTCCTGAAGTAGACCGGTACCACAGGCCACCGTGCCTGTGAGCCGCGACTTCCAGCCTTGATAGTACCAAGCTGGCCAAACACGGACCGCCCCCAGTGACTGTCATTGACAAGATGGGCTAACATCGTCAAGATCCGGCTCTCACAGGCGCGGTGGCCTGTGGTACCGGGTTAAACAGTTCCCGGGGCGAACAGCGATTCCACCGGCACTTTCTTCGCCAGGACGCCATCGGCGACCAGGTAGTTAACCATGGCCTCGATCGCCTTCCTGTCGGCGTCCACCAGCTTGTAGCCGTACGGATCGTAGCCCAGGAACCGGATTTCCTCGGCCGATTGTTTCTTTTCTTCGGCGGTCTCGTAGTTGGGCGCCAGCTCCCTGGCCCGCCGGAGGGTCTGGAGCACGCCGCGGGACACCTCGGGATGCATCTCGGCCAGGTCACGTTTGATGGTGACCAGGTGCATCACCGGGTAGACCCCCGTCCTCTTGAACTGCCGGGCGACGGACTCTTTGTCATCGCGGTGGATGGTCCGGAAACCCCGTTTCTGCGCCTGCTGGGATAGGCTTCCGCCGGGATTGAACGAGTAGTACGCCTCGTTGCCGGTGAAAATCGCGGCGTCGATTTCCTTTTTGTCCAGCATTTCCCAGAGTACTTCCCGGTTCTTCCCCAGGACGGTATACTTCACCTTCCCGATGGCTACCTCGGCGGGGTCTCCCTCGGCCGCGACCCAGGTTACGCTGTCGACCGGCACGCCGTAGTCCTCGAGCATGCCCCGGCTCACCACAATTCCCGATGAGTAAAAGAGGGTGACCCCGATGGTCTTGCCCTTTAGTTCGGAAAATGACTTCATGGGGGAGTCCTGCCGGCAGAAGATGGCGCTCTCCCGGAAACCGCGGAGCCAGAATGCCGGCAAAGCCAGTTGGTTGCCGCCCTTCAACCAGATTAGCATGAAGGCGACCAAGCCCATTTCGCTGGCGTCATATTTGCCCTGGGCCATGTTGTTGTGTCTTTCCGACCCTGATTTGAACTGGTGGACACAGGTTAGCTGGATGCCCGCCGCCTTGACTGTGCCATCGACGATGGCCATGGACCGGGGATGTTCGGGGAGGGCCAGGGTAACCGGTGGTGGACTATTGGCCTGTCGGGAAGTGGTCATTTCTTTCCTCCTGGTATTGCTACGTTGTGTTGACCGGTTGGAACCACGAATAAACACGAATCGACACGAATAGACCGTAGGGGCGAACCCGTGTGTTCGCCCGCCGGCGGGCAGACACATGGGTCTGCCCCTACGGTGGTGGAACGATGCCCCTTCATTTTCATCCCTGGGCGAGCAGCCGGACGATGGCGCTCACATCTTCCAGCTCTTCTAACTTCATGATCATGTCGATCACGCTCTTGAGGTTTTTCTCCGGCAGCGGTCTTATCGCATTTGAGGTGCACTCCATGAACTTCTGGATGAGGTGCTCCTGGGGAATCGGGTGGTCGGGATTGCCGTAAGGCTCGTCGACCCGTTTGGTGTACACCTTCCCCTGCCTGGTCCTGATCTCCGTTATCCCGGGATGGAAGTTGTTCGGGTCGAATTCCTTTGACTCCTGTACGTTTACCTTCTGGGCCATTTGCAGCACGGCGGGGTCCTTGAGGGCCCCGGGCAGGAAATCGCTCAAGCCGACCCGCCTCTTTAGCACGGCGGTGGCCACCGTAAACGGTATGTTAAACTGCGCATCGACGACATTCTCGGGGCGCCGCTTCCGCTCTATGGGTGTGGCCAGGACCTTCACGCCCACGGCGCTCTTGAATACGGTGATGCTCTCCACATCTTCCGGTTTGATGTCGTGTTCCCGCACCAGCTCCAGTGTAGCGTCGATGGAAGCATGAGTCCCCCGCGGGGAGGGGTAAGGTTTGAAACTGAGGTTGCTCACCTCAAACTTCTTCCCGAGGTCCGAGGTCAATGGCGCGGGGTTATACTTCCCGCCGTAATATACCTTGTAGAGTCCAAACTCACCCTCCAGGCTGTTTATCGCCCCGGTGATGCCCTTTTCGGCCAGGAGGGCAGAGAGGACGCCGCCCTTGGACGCAAAGCCGGCCTGCACCCGCTTGGTCAAGGACCCATCGGTAGACGCCTGGGTGTTCCCCGCCGCCTGGGAGTAAGCGATGCCCAGGGCGTGCTGCATTCTCTCTCCGTTCAGCCCCAGGATCTTGCCCGCCGCCGTCGCCGCCCCGAAGAATCCGAAGAGGGTGGTCGCATGCCAGCTTCTCTCTCGTGGGGCCGCCACCGATAGCCTGCACCCCAGGTCGATCCCCGAAACGACGGCTGTAAGAAACGTCTTTCCGTTCACCTTTCCCAGCCGTTCGGCGATGGCGAAGCTGGCCGGGACAACGGTGACTCCGGAATGAATTTGCGCGGTCACGTGGCATTCGTCATATTCCAGGGCATGGGCCAGGGTGCCATTGGCCAGCGCCGCCATCCACGACGGCGCCCTGCCGCCAAAACCGATTATGGTGCTCTCCTCTTTGCCTCCCCCTTCTTTCACCAACTCGACAACTTCGCGGCAGCCAGGGGCCAGCGAAGTCGCGGCCACGGCCGTGCCCAGCGTGTCGAGGATATCCATTTTGGCGACTTTTAGCACCCCGGCAGGAATATCCTCGAACCTGATACCGGCTACGTGCTGCGCCAGGGAATGGGCTGCGTCCATTGGGCTACCTTTCTGCAAAGAATGACGAAGTCCGAATGGCGAATGACCAATTAACCGGCCATACCTGCTTGCCGGGGGCACCACGCAAGGTGAAAACGCAAGCGTCAGTCTGAGTGTAGTCGAAGAATCTTTCAGGGGCGGCCCCGGGCGCAAAGACCCTTCGGCTTCGCTCAGGGTGACAGGGCGATTGCTTTGTCACTTCGTTCCTCGCAATGACAGTTGGTCACTTCAGCGTTATGAGACTGATAATCTTGAGGACGTCCCCCACCACGCCGTAGTGGGCTACCTGGAATATGGGGGCGCTCCGGTCTTTGTTTATGGCGATAATACATTGTGACTCCACCATCCCCGCTACGTGCTGGCTCGCCCCGGAGATGCCGCAGGCGAGGTACACCCTGGGTTTGACCGTCCTGCCCGACATGCCTACGAGTTGTTCCTGGGGCAGCCAGCCGAAGTCCGCCACCGGGCGGCTGCAGGCCACCACGCCACCTATGGCCCGGGCGAGCTCCTCGGCCAGTTGAATATTGGTTTTTCCCCCGATGCCCCGCCCCACCGCCACAACGATGTCGGCCCTGGTGATATCGATTCCGGCAATGCTGGCTTCCACGGCGCCGATAACGCGTGTCCGGAGAGAGCTCTCGTCGATTTTTACCGGGACGCACACGAAATCCGCTTTGCGACCGGAAAGGCTCTTCTTCGGCAGCCTGCCCTTCTGCAGGCTTACCAGGTGAGGCCCTGGTCCCTGCAGCTCCAGCCTGGCGTGGGAGACCCCACCGAAGATAGGGCGCGTCACGGTCACCACGCCGTCCGTCGTCTCTACGTCCACGCAATTGGTAACCAGCGTCAAGCCCAGCCTGGCAGCGATGGCGGGACCGATTTCCATTCCCAGAAAAGTGTGGCCTATCAGAAACAGGCTCGGTCCGGCGTTCTTAAGCACCTCACCCACCACGTTGCCATAGATTTCCGGGTTGTACGGGTCCAGTAGCGAGTGGTCGGCCAGCAGCACCACGTCCGCCACGTCATCCAGGGCCCGGGTTACCGCCTCGGTCCTGTTCCCGAGGACCAGGGCCTTGAGTTGCCCGCCCAGTTTGCCGGCCAGCTCCCGGCCTTTGCTCAGCAGTTGGAAGGTGATGCCGTCCAGCTCTCCATTCTTGTGCTCGGCCAGTACCAGAATATCTCCCCCTGTGTTCATCGCAACGCCTCCTTGATCCTTTCGCTGAGCCGCCGCGCCATTTCGGAAGGCTCTCCTTCCATGACCTCGGCGCCGCTCCGTTGAGGCGGGGGGAATACGCTCAGTATTTTGAACTTCCTGGCCTCTTTCAGGTCTTTCTCGCTGAGGCGCAGCCCGTCGAGGGTCAACGTCTGCACGGGTTTGGAGCGGGCTTCCATGACTTTCCTGAGGGACACCGAAGTGAGCGGCACTATGCCTGATTGTATGGCCAGCACCGCCGGCAGGGACATTTCCAGTATTTGCTTGACGCCGCCCCCCACTTCTTTGGTCACCCGGACCGTTCCGGCACGCTCTCCCGGCTTGATCTCGACTACACCGTAGGCGAACGGGGAGCCGAGTCTTCCGGCAATCGACCCGCCCACCTGGGCCGCCATGTTATCGCTGGACTCCATGCCGGTGAAGACCAGGTCGTAGCCGGCCGTTTTGACGGCCTCGGCCAGGGCGGTGGAGATGCCGGCCGGGTCGGTGAGGTCCGTGCTGATTCTGATCGCCGCGTCAGCGCCGCGGGCCAGCCCGGCGTACAGGGCCTGCTGCGCCGACAGGGTCCCTACGGTCATCACCGTGACTGCCCCCCCGAGCTCCTTCTTCAGGGTCAGGGCTGCCTCCAGGGCGTATTCGTCGGCCTCGTTGATGACCACGGAGCCGCTTTCGTATTCGACCTTATCCTGGGTTTTGGCTACCCGCAACCTGCTGACAAGTCCGGGCACCGCTTTGACGCACACGATAATTTTCATATCCGTTTATCCCGTTTTAGGGGTGTTCTATCCAATGCAAGCGCACTGAATAATGATGAATAGTATCACACAAAGACTGAAAGGGCACAAAGGGAATCTGCGTGGGTGACGCGCTGCCGCCAAATCACCCTACATTGCTGTTTCGTGTTCTTTGTGTCTCCGTGTTCTTTGTGTGAAAACGTGTCCCCTTCTCATTGGCAGGGCGATGGGGCATCTATTAATTGTGTTCCTATCAGACGCGGCATTGTTCCCCGCCTGCGGCTACCCCTTTATTCTCCCGCGGCGTTGGCGCCGGCGATGCGCCCGAACACCGCCCCCAGGGCGATGCCGCCCCCGCCGGTGTAGGTCTTGTACCAGATGCCGCCGAGCATTTCTCCCGTGGTATAAAGGCCGGGGATGACTTCCCCCTCCCCGTCTATCACCTGGGCCTGGGTGTTGATCTTCAGGCCGCCGAAGGTGTAGCTGATCCCGCACCCGACCCCGTAGGCCAGGAAAGGCGGCGTATCGATTTTCTGCGCCCAGTTGGACTTGGGGGGTGTGATCCCCACAGTACCCCGCCCGTCCCGGATGGCAAAGTTCAGCGGCACGTTTTCCTTCACCGAGGCGTTGAATTCGGCGATGGTCCGGGGCAGGGCCGGGACGCTGATCTTCTCCGCCAGCTCTTGTATCGTATCCGCGGTAATGGGCGTGCCGTTGGGGTAGCCTTCCGTCAGCAATGGAGCGACCTTGGCGTCGAAAATCTGCCAGGCCATTCCAAGCGGCTGTTCCAGCAAATAGGCCCCGTACTTCGCGTAGATAAACGTCTTGAAATCGGCCCCTTCGTCGACGAAGCGCTGCCCGTTTGTATTCACTTGGATGCAGAGGTGGTACATGTCGCGCTTGTCGTCGATGCCGCCGACGTCCTGACCCTCCGGCACCCTCGATTGCCAGTAGTCGATGGCGGTGGCGTGGCGACCCGACCAGTGGCCCGCCGGCTGCGCCCCGATTTCCAGGGCCATTCTCAGGCCGTCCCCGGTATTGAAGCAGGTGCCCCTCGGCCTGACCAGGTCCCACCCTGGACCCAGATACCTGGCCCGCCACTCCCGGTTGGACTCGAAACCGCCGCAGGCCAGGACGACGGCCTTGCTGGTAATATCCCTGAACCCTTCCTTGTCCTTGACCTTGACGCCGTGCACCCTGCCGCCGGAGTTGCAGAGGATCTGCACTGCCTTGGTCAGGTACCGGGTCTCGATGCCCTTCCCGTCGGCGATGGCGAAAAGCGAATCGGACAGCCCCTTCCCTCCGCCTTTGGCGTTAATCACGGTATGCTGCGGCTTCCACCGGAGCTTGTTGCCCTCCCGGACGGTGGAGCCGATGATGTGGGGCTCGAACTCCAATCCCTGCTCACGCAGCCAGCGGACCGTGGGATTGGACTGCGACACCAGCACCTCGGCCAAGTTGGGATCGGCCCGCTCCTCGGTGACCTCCATGATCTTGTTGTACCAGCCATCGGCCGTATTCTCCGGAACGATCATGCAGTCGATTTCATCCTTCGTCAACTGCGGCAGCAACTCCACGATCTCCGGCAGGCCCTTGTGCCAGAACGCCATGCCTCCGCCGGCGAAGCAGCAGTTCCCGCTTCTCCGCTCCCTGGGCGCCTTCTCGAGAATGAGCACCTTTGCCCCTTCGTTGTGCGCCGAAATCGCGGAGCACAGCGCCGCATTACCCGCGCCGACCACGATAACGTCAAAGTCCTTTGAGTTCTTCAAAGTTCTAGACTCCTTGTCAATTATTCAGTGGCACAGGCGTCCCGCCTGTGTGGGCTGGACACTCTGCCATCCCGACATGTCGGGACGGCTTGCGGGTGGCCGGACGTGTCCGAATGGGGTTAATGTGCAGGCAACACAGGCGGGGACGCCCGTGCCACCCTGGGGCTTCGTCATTCCTTCTGGTTGGGGGTCCACAGTCGCGTCAATTGCGTTACGTCCGGCACGTTCTCCAGGTTGTCAATCATGTCGATGATTTCCTCGACCAGCGAATCCTGGCCCAGCGCACAGCGGGCATTGTTCCTGAATTTGTCTTTCAGTTCCTCGTCGGTCATGGGGTTTTGCGGGGAGCCTTTGGAGTGCTCGACCTGAGCAGTGAATTTCCTGCCTCCGGCGGTTATCTCGACCAGAGTATTGCGGAAAGCCGGCTGTTTCGCCTTGATTGACATGGCGGTGAGCTCTTCGGACCCGGGGTATAGCTCCACCCGCACCTTTGTCATAAGTTCGCTTATTCGGGGGTCGCTGACCGTTGCTGGGGCCTGCCATTCAGGGCTAGGCCGGCGCCCGTGGTATGCCGCCACGGCAAAGACATAGGCATTGATGAACTGGGTATCGATGGGTTCCCTGATGTCCGTCCCTGCCCGGCACGGGCAGAGCAGCGCGGGCGCGCCCTGAACCAGGACCTGCTGGATAGCCTCTGCCTCTATTCCGCTCTCCCGCATTATCCTGTTTATGGCGTCTATCCCGGACTGATTGCCGGTGCAACAGGGATAGGCCTTGAAGGTCATGTCGTTCAGATGCCAGGACCGGCCCAAACCGCCGGTCAGCCTCTCGGGTTCGAAGAAGGGAGAACCGACGATCTTCCAGAACCCCCAGTCCCCGTCCAGTATGGTGCTGTCTCCGGTGAAACCCTTTTCGGCGAGGAGGGCGGCCACCGTGGCCAGTTGGGCAATCCACCCGGCCCAGCAATTGTATTTGACCATGAACCCGCCCCTGGCCGTCTGCTCCCACTTCTGCCCGGCCGGCACAGGGGTGCTGGCCCCGGCAATGCCGAAGGCGTTGGCCACAGCTTCTCCATCAAGGTGAAGCAGCTTGGAGGCGCCGGCGACCGCCCCGAAAACGGTCGGTGAGAAGGAATACCTGGGTGAGTCCTCGTAGTAGGGAGGCTCTGCCTTCAACACCCTGCGCTGGGCCATGGAGCTCAGAATCCGGCCCCCGACCTCATGGGCCATGACGGTCGCGGTGATGAGGTTCTTGCCCGGAGACCTTACCCTCTCCGCCATAGCCAGACAGGGTGGGGTGACGTACGGGGTCACGTGTCCGGTTATGGGCCCCATGGAATCGTAGTCCAGGGCGTTGATCAGCTCACCGTTGGCGAAGGCCGCCAGGGGATAGGAGGTCTTCTGTCCCCCGATTATCCCCGCCCGGGGCTGGTCCCCCATCTCTTCAATGAACTCCCTGACGATTGCGGCTTTCTCCGTGGTATGCCCGGCCAAGGCGCAGCCAACGGCGTCGAGCAGTATCCGCTTGCCCTGCCGGACCACTGATTCCGGCAGGTCAGCGAATTCTGTCTCCATGGTGAAGTCAACCAGGGCCTGGGTGGGTGTGGTCTCTCCGAATCTTGTCATATGCTATTTCAGTCTAAGTCCTCCGACAGGGGATTTCAATGATTTGGGTCAAACACCACCCTCTTCCCTGTTTGAAAGAGGGGGCCACAGGGGACGCCGCATCAAGCCAGACCCAAATCAAATGTCAAAAACCAAAATGAAAAGTGACAAACCAAAAAGCTGTCAGCATTCAGCCAACAGCTTTCAGCCCCCGAATCCCCGCCGCGCACAGATGGCCTGATAGCTGATAGCTGACAGCCGATAGCCGAAAGCCCTTTTTGCATCTTGATCTGGCATTTTGAGTTTTGCTTTCTGCTCTTTGATCTCAGCCACTTATGAGGCTTCGGCCAGTTCCCGCAGCCTGCCGTGGTCCGTGACTATTACCTTCCCGCGCAGCGATTGCACGATTCCGGCGCGGGTCAACCGGCTGATGAACCGTGATGTGGTCTCGGTGGTTGTTCCGGTCATTTCGGCAATCTCACGGCGAGTGAGAGGGATACTGGGGCCCAGCCCCAGGTAGAGAGCCAGCAGCACGCGGGCGAGGCGGTACTCCATCCTCTCTCCGGCCAGTTCACTGAGCCGGACGATGGCGGCGTTATGTCTTTGGCCGGCCACGGTGAGCATTCTTCCCAGGATTCTGGTGCTCAGCGCCGGGTCCTGATGAAGGAAGGCAATGAGATCGCCGCCGTTGATCGCCAGCACCCTGGTATCGACAACGGCCTGGGCCGACGAGGTGTGAGCCTTGCCGACGAACAGGAGGACGTTCACCAGCATCTCGCCCTGCCCGAAGATGCCCGTAATGACGTCGATGCCCGAGGTGGAATGCTTCACCAGTTTCAGTATCCCCGAGACCACCAGATACGAAGACCTCACCGGTTCACCTTCGAAAAACAAGAACTGGCCGGCCTTCAGGTCCCGTTCGACTGCCAGGCGTGAAAGTTGAACCAGATGTCTTTCATCGAGATCGGAAAAAATCGACGATCTCCTGAATGCACCGGCGATGCTGTCATCGTCGAGAGCCAGCGCAGCGGGACCGGCCGGAGCGGCCGGCGCGTCATAGCGGTTGCCGTCGGCCGCCAGGCGGGTTAGTGCGTTGACGGCCAATCTATTGGGGCAGACACTCCCGTTCTCCCAGCGGCTGACGGTGACGAAATTGACCCCGACAAGCCTGGCAAACTGGTCCTGGGTCAGACGGAGCCTTCCGCGCAGGCTACGAATCCAATCAGAGTAATAGCCCTTGTCCTGGTCCACTCAGGTTCTCTCCCATGGTTATACTGTGCTAAATTATATCTTTGGCTTTCGCTGCCTGTCAAAGCGAGCAGGCCGGTAACCCGGGCGTGCGGCCGCCGGTGTCAACGGGACCATCAGGGTCACCGCCGATGGCAAGGGGTTTGAGACGGGGGGGAAGAGGTAAGAGGAGGCAGGGATGGAAGAAAGCGGTGGTCTTCAGGTTTGAGGGATTAGCGCCGTCTAATACAAACGCACTGAATCGTGACGAATAGTCTCACGCAAAGGCACGAAGGGCACAAAGAAAAACTTTCTTGGCTGGCGCCCCGGACCAGACCGCAGTATCTTACTGTATTGAGTCCTTTGTGTCTCTGAGTGCTTTGTGTGAAAACGTGCCCTTTTTTTCATGGGCAGGGCGATGCTGCATTCACTATTGCGTTTGCTTTAGGCGTCGGCGCGGGAAATGACCCGGGTTAGAGACTCATTGTTGCGAGAAATCGTGTCCATGAATGACATTACAAGCACGAATGCCATTTCGAATTGCTCGGCGCTGATTGCCGGATGCTGCTGCTTCAAATCCTGCAATACTTTACTAAGGGTTGGGTTCACACCGGGACCGGCTGCCAGAAGCTGTGCGGTCAGCGTTTCATACCGCCGGTTGAATGACTCTAAGAGAGCGCTCAGCAATTGTTCTGACGTGAGGCCAACAGTCATTTTTGCTCAATTCTTCAAATTGAGGGATTACCTCGTCACAGGACTTCTGCTGTAACCATTGCTTATATCTCCACCCCGTGGGACCGCATCACCCACAGATTCGCCAGAGCCAGTATGGCGAAGGCTACCGATAGCGGAACGAGCAGGTATTCCTTCCCATGTTTTCTCAATAGCCACAATATTATGATCGCAAAGCACAACTTCAAGAACAAAGTTGGGCCGACGCCGATCTTGTTCATGCTGGTATAGAGAAAATAGTTGAACTCAATAAACTTGCCTCCGTGTTGGAGCGCGAGATAGGTGAGAACGGCATCCATGAAATTCGCCGCCAGGAATATGTCGGTCTTGGGATCCGACAGCCGCAGCCCTTGCAACGCACTTGTTCTGTCGTGATGCTGCCTCAATTCCATTGCGTTATCCTCCAATCGGATTTTTCTTCAATATAACGCATTGAGGCTTTGTTGACTACTACACAAAGGTTTGATTTGACGGGTGAGGGCGCCAGACCACGACATATCGCCCGAATGTATTAGCCCATGATAACGTCCAATCGACCGGCCCTATCCCGGACTTCGAACGGCGCTCTGTGTACAGTCACCGGAGATGCGGTTTTTTTGTCCCGCTACTCCGACGGCGCGGAGAGCTGCATGATGGCGTCCGTAAACGCGGCAACCTTGGCCCGTTCCTTGTGCCACTGCTGGAGCGCCATGACCACATCGGTCCAGTTCTTCATGATCTGGATCCTGGGCCAGTCCTTCTCGGGGAAGGAATAGAGGTATCTCTTCTCCGGGAACTCGGTATAGATGATGATGTGATTGACATGCGCCGGGATGGTAACCTGGGATTTCATCCGGCCGGCGATAGTCTTGCCGTAATGACCCGTCAAGAAATGCACAATGTGTCCCAGCTCGGTATTGGCGATGAGGACGGCGTCGCCGCCGCTCTTCTTGACATGAAGCATGCCATCGACCAGGGCCGCCTGTGCTTCGTTGGCCCTGGTGAAGGCGTTGCAGAGGACAATATCGTTGTCGCTGGGGCAAGTGATGCGGTAGTGTTCCTTGGCTTCCTTTACGGCGGCAAAGTAAGCCGGCTCCAGGGCGCCGGCAAAGATGCCCACCGGTTCGCCCCACACGTTCTGCAGGACATTGATGATGAAGTCGACGCCGGCCATTTTGGCGTGCTCAATGCAGTCCAGGGTAATAGGATTGGCCTCGGCAAAGCCACGGTTGTTGACGAACCCGGCCTGCTTTCTCTGCAGCCGGAACTCCTTGTGAATAACCATGTGATGCTCGGCGATGGCCTCGATGGAAGAGACGCCTGGCATGATTGTCTTGCCCCCGCCGCTGAACCCGTTGCTGCCGTGAACGGCCATGCCCCCGATGGTGATTTTCAGGTCGCAGGACATTACCTCGGTGTTTATTTCCACCTTGCTTCCGTATTTGGTCCTCCCCAGCGGCGTGCAGTTCATGAAGCCGACGTGAGCAAAGACCGGGAAGCGGCCGATGATATCGTCTCCCAGTTTCTTCGCCAGGGTGGGGCGGTCCCAGGGCTGGTGTGTTCCGCCTCCGCAGATGAATTCTATCTGCTCGTCGGCGATACCGCCCGCGGCCAGCGCTTCCAGCACGGCGGGAACGATCCGCGAAACCTGGGTGCTGCGGCTGATGTCATCAAAGATGATGACCACCTTCTTTTTGCCCCGGGCGATCTCTCGTAGACGCGGCGACCCGATGGGCGCGGCAATGGCTGTCCGCACTTGTTCCGGTGTCATGACCGGCTTGTTTGCCCCGGCGATGGTGTAGAGGGTAACATCCTATTCATCCGGGAGGTGGTATTCCACCTCCCGGGGTCTGGTCCACTCATAAGCCGGGAGTTTCACAATTCTGGCCACTCTTTGCTCCTCAAGGTCTTCATAGACATAGTATTTCGCGCGTTATGGTAACACAAACGCATATGACTTTGTGTTGTCGCGCCGCAGTCTTATTACGCCCGTGTCAAGATCGTTCTGAATCCCCTTTGAAAAAGGGGGAGAAACGTGGCGGTCCCGCCTTTCCAAAAGGGGGAGATGGGTTTACTTCAGCTTCAGATACTCCAGACTCATCAGGAACGGGTCGCCCGTCAGGGTTCGATACTCCCCAACTCTCTTGCCGACGACGTAAGGCATGTTTTCGACGGTCACCGGCACTGCCAGATAGTTTTCATACATGAACTTGTGGAAGTCGTAGGCTATCGCCAGCCTTTTCTCTTTGTTCAGTTCGGATGTCCCTTTGGCGATCAGGGCATCCAACTCGGAGTATTCGAACTGGATATTCATCCCGGCGCTCTTACTGCTGAAAAAGGATTGAGGTCCCATCATTTCCTCGTCGACCCCGTTGCGATAGACAGGGAAGGCGACTCCGGCATTCCGGAACTCATTCTGTCTTTGCCTGTGGGCAGGCTGGTCCATCGGGAGTCGTTTGACCCTGATGCCGATTTTCTCCCAATAGGTGGACACGGCTTCAGCGATTTCCCTGGTGGCGTGCCCGCTCATCGGGAACTGGACCATGGTAGTCTCGAACCCGTTAGGATATCCTCCTTCAGCCAGGAGCCGTTTCGCCTCCACAGGGTCGTAGGGGTACGGCTTCCAGGACGGGTCGTAGGAAGCGTCGTTGTTGGGCGATGCCAGCACGGGCCATTGCCCCCCAATGCCGTTCAGGACGTGGTCTATGATCTCCTGGCGGTTGACAGCCAGGTTAAGCGCCTTCCGCACCATCAGTCCTTTTTCCGGGTTTTTCGCCTGCACCCAGGGCACATTGGGATCGAAATTCGCCCGCGACGGGAGATATTGACCGCCTAAACCTACTCCTATGACTCCCACATTGGGGACGACCCTTATTTCAAGCCCGGCCGCCCTGGCTTCGGGCACGAACTGCGGGCTGATGGCCGCCAGGTCTGCCTCCCCGGTCCTCAGCATGGCCAGGGCGGTCCCGGGTTCAGTAATCTTCTTTACGACCAGGGTCTTGTAGTCGGGCGTCACCCGCCAGTGATTCGTCACCGCCTCAAACTCGACGGACTGACTGAGTTCATGCTTGACGAATTTGAATGGTCCTGTCCCGATAAGGTGGCGGCCAGCCTCTTTCTCCCCTACTTTGTCTATGTATTTCTTGGAAACTATGGGAAGCAGCAACCGGTAATTGGCCCCGTTTTCGATGGCCCAACTCCAGCTAGGGGCGGGAAGATGCACTGCCAGCTTGTAAGGTCCCAGTATTTCGACTTTGGCTCTGGCAAAGTCTGCCTTCCCCGGGTTGAGCGAGTTGTCCCGCCCCGCCATCTCGATGGTGAGTTTCACGTCCTCAGCGGTCATTTCTCCCCAACCATCGTGGAACTGAATGCCCTGGCGGAGGTTAATGAACAGCGTCTTTCCGTCGTCAGAATACTGGGGCAGTGTTTCCGCTAACACCGGGCGGAGTTGCCTTGTGTCAGGTTCCATGTCCCACAGGGTCTCGTAGGTGGGTAGCATCTTGAAAGCGGTCTGGGAATCGTTACTGGGCAAGAAACCTTCCGTGCCCAGGGCCTCCACCAGCACCGTAACCCTCTCCGGTTTAGGGGTCCGGTCCGGGCCGGGCGCCGGCTTCGATGCCGGCGTCCCCGCCGCTGTCGCTTTGGCGACAGGGGCCGACGTGGGCGACGCCGTAACTTTCGCTGCCGGCGGCGGTGCCGAAGACGGTGTCACCGGGGTGGCTTCCTCGCCCCTGGAACACGCAACCAGGACAATCGAGAGCACCAGGACCAGGCCAACTACACCATGAATCCATTTTGCTTTCATCGTTCTCTCCTCAAGTACAAACCTTTGTCTGTCTTGTTTCTGCGCCGTTTGATCGAACGTTTCCTGATATCGTAGCGACAGGGCTTGTCCCTGTCGAGGGGGGCGTTCAACGGGGCACATGCGACGTGCCCTGCACGACTGATGCTATCTCCCCAGCAACGGACCGAATACCTGCTGCGCCAGATTGGTGTTGGCAAACGACTTCAGGTAGAAGTCCTCGCTCTCGGCGATCAAGTATTTGACCGAAGGATCGCGCATTCGCTCCGGGGACAGGAAGTCGGTGGGCACGTCCAGTCTGGCCGACTGAAGCTCGAGAAAGCGGCTGAAGAGAGTGGTGGCTTCTTTGCCGATGTACCAGTTGGCGAATACCTTAGCGGCGTTGGGGTGGGGGCGCCCGGTTGACGACGGACATCGCAATTCCCCCACCGGCGAGCATGACCCCCTCCTGGGGCACCCACTTCTTTATGGGGGCGCCCGCGGTTATGAATTGCTGGGTGGCATCAGCGCGGTTGATGACGGCGATGGGATACTTGCCGTGGGCCAGCCAGTGGGCGCCCAGCCCCTCGTCGTCCACGATTACGAGACGCTGCTCAACCAGTTTCTTCAAGAAATCCAGGCCCATGATTTCCAGGGTTTCGTTGAACGCGCTCCGGTACAGGGTTGGGTTGGCGAAGATAATCTTCTCTTTCCACCGGGGATTCAGCAAGTCATTGTACGATTTCAGGTCGCCCGGTTTCACCAGGTCGGTGTTTGATATTGAATCTCAAGCTGGGGGCCAGGAGAGGGTTAAGATTATGGGTCTTACAGTATCATTGTCCACCCAGGGCAATTGCTCGCGGTACCAGAGTTTCGTATCCACCACGTCCGGCAGGACGAGCAGGGATTTCACCGGGTCAAGGGCGCCGGCCGGCTTGAGTTCGTTCAACTGCTGTCCGATGGCGCCCCGGCCACAATGTCGGGAAGATACAGCCCTGCCCGGCGCTCGGTTAATATCTTGACGCCGACTTCTGAAGCTTTCAACGAGGTCCACTCCACATCCATTTAGCACCCACCTTTTTCAAGGCCTGCGCGGCCCGATTTTCGCTATCTCCAGGTTAGCCGTCCTTTCTCCAGGCCATCATCGGAGCAACCGCGACTACTTATTATCGTTCCATTGTTTGCTGGATTTGGGTTTTACCCGACCTGGCAAAATTGATTCCACGGCTGGCTCGACTGGCACTGCACGTTTCCAAGCTAATGTTCAATGAGGCCAGCCGAGAGACTTGCCCACAGTGAAACGGTTCTATACAATTCGCTTATGCCGACAATTGATTGCCCAGAAGGTAAGACTAAGCTTCCCACTGACCTGTGGTACCGTAAACTCGTCGAAAAGCCTTGCCCCGTACAAGCTGGTATTGATACTGAGAATTGGGACCGATTTCACGGGTACTGCTTGACGACAAGAGAGCGACAAGAAGGGATAAGGCAGGCAATAAGCACGGGCAAATACACTGGCTTCCATCACATGACCGGTCGCTATCTATGCCCTACGTGTAAACCAAGTCGCAAGGGTAATTGGGAAAGAGCCTGTCATTATTGATCGGATTTAGAAGAGCTTATAAAATATGTCCCTTACGATAGAGAAGAGTTGCGGAGACAGACGATTAAACGCAAAATCCCAACTTCCGCGATGGCCGGTGCTTTGTGTCGAAATTGCCTTAACCAAATCCTCAATCGCCTCGGACTTCAATTAGTGGAGGAGCAAATGAGTCATGAAGGTTATGGGGAACCGCTAAACCGCGACGAGCCAATATCGTTCAGCATCTATCGGTCTATCATAGAGCAACCGAGTGGTGGGCACCACCCAGTGGGCTGTGCGCATGGTGCGGACCAGGCTTTTCGTGGAACCAAGACGGAGAATCGATTTACTACGATATTCATAGCGTGACATCCAGCACTGGGGATAGAAATGGCTTTCGCCTTTGCGCGGCTTGCGGCGATAAGTTCGCAAACCTATTTCATATAACTGACTGAGAAGCTAATGGGCCGAGCGCCGAACATGTGGTGTAGCCTGAAGGAGTGCCGATGGCGATGACAGATTCCGTAATGGCTATTTCACTAAGTAACCCTTGAATTGCACAAGATGGACAATTGTTCGGCAAGAATAAGCAGAAAGGGTAATCAATAGTTTCAAAGACGACCCTGGTTTATTGTGTCCTGCCGAAGTTCAGTCCTACCGTGACCAGGTCATAAACATCTATGATGCCATCTCTATTTAAGTCCGCGGCGGGATTGAAGGCGGGTTCTCCACTGCGTTTGTTAAAAGATGCCATTAACAGGGTCAGGTCGGTAGCGTTCACTGTTCCGTCCCTGTTTACATCCCCGTTTATAATGGGGATGGTCTTGATGGCCAGGCTATGGAAGCCGCCTGCGGCGATGGCCACTACCCCGGAGAGGCCGTTTACCTGGACCGGGATATTACTGTCGGTGGTGGTGCCGTCGCCGAGTTGACCATAGGCGTTCAGGCCCCAGGCTCGGACGGTGCCGTCGAATTTGAGCGCCAGGCTGTGGAAGATGCCTCCGGCGATGGCCGCCGCCCCGCTGAGGCCGCTCACCTGGACCGGGACGTTGCTGCCTGTGGTGGTCCCATTGCCCAACTGGCCGGAGTCGTTCAGACCCCAGGCCCGGACGGTGCCGTCGCTTTTGAGCGCCAGGCTATG
>JACQUA010000159.1 GCA_016210565.1 Chloroflexota bacterium | reverse complement strand
GCTTACTTGATCCTCCGGGCTACCTGTGAGTTTCCACAGAAGTACGGGAAGCCCGGCAAGCGAACGACCGAGTGCGAAGAGTTCGGAAGGAAGGTCGGGCGCGAGGTCGAAGTCCCCAACGTCCTTGCCCATGACGTCCAGAAGTGGGCTAACTGGGTCATGGAGCAAGCGCGCGCGAAGATTGCTCACCTCTACCCTCCGGGCAGGGATGGACGGCCGGTACTTGCCTACCTGTGGGCCCGAACGGTACCCTGTTCCAACCCTTCCTGCCATGGAGAGATCCCGCTCTTGCGGAGCCTGCTCTTGCGCAGCAGTCCCACAAGCAGGGTTGCGCTTGCGTTGGAAATCGATAAGGCGAGGAAAGAGGTCCAGTTTGGGATTGTCAGAGGCAAGGCCGTCAAAGATACTGAAGGCACCAAGCACCAACGTGGTCCGGCTATCTGCCCGTATTGCGACCAGCCGACCTCTGAGGCAGATATTCGGCAAGCGGGCGCTAGTGGGCGCATGGGCGACCGCATGGTCGCTGTTGTCGTTGAAGGTCGAAGCGAGAAGGACTATCGATCCGTCGAAGAGGTTGATCTCGATGCCCTCGAGGCCTCACGCACTTTCGACGTGGAGGTGCCCGGTGAGTACATTGTCCCGGAGATCAACGCGCCGACTGCGTCCCCCGAATCAGGATCGCACCGTAGCATCAACCTCGAGCTCTATGGCTTTACCCGCTGGGGCCAGCTCTTTAGCCATCGGCAGCTCGTCGTGATGCAGCAGCTGGTTGAGGGCCTCCAAGAGGCGTTACGGGTAATGGAGGGCGAGATCTCCGATCCGGATTACAAGGAGGCTATCGCCATCTACCTCGGGCTGTGGATCGACCGGGTGGCAGCTTTCGGCAACACAATGTGCAGGTGGGCAGCCGGTAGTGAGATCATCAAGACACCATTTAGTGGACAGTCTGTCCCAATGATGTGGGACTATCCAGAGGTTAACCCGTTCGCCAATAGCTCGGGTACTGCCTCAACTCAGCTCGCATATATGCTCAAAGTGATCCTTCATGAGCGCATGAGCGATGTAGTCTCTCTGGTACCACGTCTCATTCTGGGCTCCGCGGTCGCTCTTCCAGTTGAAACTTCCTCGTGTGACTGCGTGGTGACCGACCCGCCCTACGGTAACTCCATCGCTTACGCCGACCTCTCCGATTTCTTCTATGCCTGGCTGAAGAGGGGCCTCGGACATCTTTTGCCAGACATTTTCACAACCCCGCAGACTCCGAAGGAGCAGGAAGCAACCAGCCATAAGCATCGTCACCGGGGATCGCAGGAGCGCGCAAATAACCACTATCGAAGGCTCCTCACGGAGAGTTTCAAGGAGAGCAAGCGCGCGGCAAAGGATCCGAAGCTCATCTCCGTGATGTTCGCGCACCAGTCCACTGAGGCGTGGACGGCGCTCATCTCGGCACTGTTCGATGCGGGCTTGTCTCCGAAAGCGACATGGCCGATCGCGACTGAAATGCCCAACACTGCGTTGGCCTTGGGGACTGCTTCCCTTGAAACCTCGGTGACGGTTGCCTGCCGTCCCCGCATTGTCGGCAGCGCCGCCTCGTTCAGGGACGTCCGCAAGGAGATCGAGAAGGTGGTCCAGGATTCGGTCAGGCGCTTCTGGAATTACGGCTTCCGCGGTGCAGACCTGATCGTATCCTGTTACGGGCCGGCTGTCGGCGTCTTCGGCCAATACGAGCGGGTGGAGAAGGCCGATGGCACCCCGGTCGAGATCCCCGAGCTCCTCGATCTCGCCCGCAAGGCCGCCCTTGACGCGATTGCCGGCGAATTCCGCGGCGACAACCTCTCCACGCTCTACTACGTCTGGGCGAACCTCTACGGTGCCTCAGAACAGGCCTGGGATGACGCACGGCTCGTCGTCCAGATCGGCGGGGAGGCCCAAAGCGCCATGGAAGTGGCCCACGGCCATGGGATCTTCATCGTAAACGGGTCGAAGTGCCGCCTGGCCCTGCTGGCCGATCGGGCGAACAAGAGGGGGCTCGGCATCGATTGGAACCCGCCGTTGATCGATGCTCTCCACCGGGCCTTGATCCTTTGGAAGGAGGAGAATCGGCCGGCCCTCGTCTCCTACCTGGCCGAACGG
>JACQUA010000158.1 GCA_016210565.1 Chloroflexota bacterium | reverse complement strand
CGGGTTGGTGACTGTCACCCTGAGCGAAGTCGAAGGGTCTTTTGCACCCGGGTTGGTGACTGTCACCCTGAGCGAAGTCGAAGGGTCTTTTGCACCCGGGTTGGTGACTGTCACCCTGAGCGAAGTCGAAGGGTCTTTTGCATGCACTCCGTTCGACCCCGAAGGAACTTCTCCTGAGTGAAGCGAAAGATGCTTCGACTTCGCTGAGATTCTTCGACTTCGCTCAGAATGACAGTTTCATCGTCATTCGAATTAGCCGGCTTACCGCGGCCTCTCTTTAGCGCGGGCCCAGAGGATGCCGAAGGCCAGAGCCGTCACGGCGGCCAGGGGCCAGTACGGGACCGAGAGCTGCAGCCTGGCTCCGGGGGTGAAGATGAGGGCCATGCTGCCGACGACGAACATGCCGCACACAAAAGCGAATACCGGTTTCATGGACATATCCTCCGAATTTCCTTTCTACGGAAGAATCAATCTGCCCGACTATTTCCGGGCACCCAGGGGGACGCGCGCCGGCTCAACCTCTTCCCTTTCGGTTACCTTTTTCATCTTGAGAGGTTCCGCAAGCAACCAGGCCTTCAGTTCGGGGATGATCACGTAGAAGGGTATGTCTTCATTGCAGTCACTGCATTTTTGCTGGACGATACCGGAGTAGGAACTGTCGGCGGTGACCAGCAGACAGCCGGTATCGCACTTCGGACAGGCGGCAACGATGTGGGTCCGGTTGCCGAGACATTCGTACAGGTTAACGCTGGAAATGCTCATTTATTTATCTCCTCCCTTTTCTGGCGCCGGCGGCGGCGGTATCTTCGTCTTCGACTCCTCGTTTCATCTGCAGCGGTTCGGCGAGAAGCCATGCCTTCAGCTCGGGCATGACGACGTAGAATGCGATGGTATCGCCGCAATCGCTGCATTCCTCCTGGATGATTCCGGAGTAGCCCTTGTCGCCTGTGGCCATCAGGGTCCCGGTGGGGCATTTGGGGCATCGCGCTACGACGTGGACCCGGTTGCCCAGGCAGTCATAGCAAGTTACGGTTCTCAGTGGCATTTTTTCCCTCCTTTAATAATTTTGTTATAAGGCTTTCCCACTTTTTACCACTTTTTAACATATCTAACCACTAGAACCCCACGTTGTCAAGCCCTTTTCCCACCTTTTTTTCAAAATCTTTTTAATATTCTTGCAACAATTTCTTTATAAGTTTGTAATGCCGGCTGGCCGCGCCCTGTAGCGACGGGGCTTGTCCCCTGTCGTTACCTGCTTTTTGAACATTCGGCTTTTGAGCACTGCTACGAAAATGTCACCCTGAGCGAAGTCGAAGGGTCTTTCGCCGCGCGCCCCATCCCAAAAGATTCTTCGACTACGCTCGCTACGCTCGCTTCGCTCAGAATGACAGGTGGCGCAGCCATTTTGATTGTGCATGGCGCGCCCTCGGCGCATGGAACATTGGTTCGTCATTCGAATTTCGTCATTCGTCATTTCCCCCGTACGTCGCGTGTGTGATAAAATAGGCGCATGTTTACGACAGCGGTCCTGACTATGAGCGACAAGGGGCACCGGGGGGAACGGGTGGACGAAAGCGGGCCTTTGATCAAAGACATGATGGAAGCCCGTGGCTCGAAAGTGGTGGAATATGCCGTCGTGCCCGACGAGAAGGTGGTCATCTCGGCCATCCTGGCCCGGTGGGCCGACCGCGGGGACATCGACCTGATCCTGACCAACGGCGGCACTGGCCTGGGCCCCCGGGACAATACCCCGGAGGCGACCCTGGCCGTGGTGGACAGGCTAGTCCCCGGCCTGGCCGAGGCCATGCGGACCGAAAGCTATAAGAAGACCCCCGCCGGCATTCTGAGCCGCGGCGTGGCGGGGCTGCGCCGGAGGACCCTCATTATCAACCTTCCCGGCAGTCCGAAAGCGGTCAAGGAATGCCTGGAGGCCATCCTGCCGGCGATTCCCCATGCCATCGAAATGACGAAGGGCGAGGCCGCCGAGTGCGCTTCCCGGACCGACCTCCATTACCAGGGGAAATGACTAATGACGAAATTCGAATGACGATTCAATGCTCAAAAATGTTCAAAACGCCCCTGCCTTCGTCATCTGATCATTGGAAATTGATTCGTCATTCGGACTTCGGACTTCGTCATTCTTCTCGCCATGCGCTTCGATATTTTCACCCTTTTCCCGGGGATGTTTGCCGGTCCTTTCAGCGAAAGCATCATCAAACGGGCCGTCAGCCGTGACCTGCTGACCATCGATC
Source organism: Chloroflexota bacterium (assembly GCA_016210565.1). Taxonomy (GTDB): domain Bacteria; phylum Chloroflexota; class Dehalococcoidia; order JACQUA01; family JACQUA01; genus JACQUA01. The sequence continues at coordinate 24,133 of JACQUA010000158.1, read as the reverse complement.
TGCACGACATCCGGGACTATGCCCGGGATGAGCACAGGACCGCCGATGATTATCCCTACGGGGGCGGGAGCGGGATGGTCCTGAAGCCGGAGCCCGTGTTCGAGGCCGTCGAGGATGCGCTGTCCCGGCAATACGGCGCAAAGGATACTGGCCGGGCCGCGCCGTGTCCGATCATCTTGCTGACGCCGCAGGGACGCACCTTCAACCAGGCAATTGCGCGGGACCTGGCCGGGCGGCGGCACGTCATGTTGATTTGCGGGCACTACGAGGGCGTTGATGAGAGGGTGCGGGAGCGCCTGGTCAACGACGAAATATCCATAGGAGACTACGTTCTGAGCGGCGGCGAGCCGGCGGCCATAGTCATCGTGGATGCGGTGAGCCGGCTGGTGCCCGGGGTGCTGGGTTCGGAGGAGTCGGCGGGGGAGGACTCTTTCGCCGGGGGCGTGCTGGAGTACCCGCAGTATACCAGGCCGCCGGTCTACCGGGGCTGGGAGGTGCCGGAAGTACTAATTTCCGGAAATCATGGTAGAATAAGACGCTGGCGGCGGGAACAGTCCCTGAAAAGGACACTGGAACGCCGTCCCGACCTGTTGTCGAAAGCGCCGCTGGACGCGGATGACATAAAGTATCTGAAGACCATCGGAGCGCATCTCCCCCCTTGAAAAAGGGGGGCCAAGGGGGATTGAGAGAGCACTCCGGCAAAAAGGGAAATCCCCCTCAATCCCCCTTTCGCAAAGGGGGAGGATTGGCCTCCCCCCTTGAAAAAGGGGGGCCATCCCTCTCCCCCCTTTGAAAAGGGGGCCCGCCCCTTCTCCCCCTTTTCCAAAGGGGGACTAAGGGGGATTCTTAAGAATCTGAAAGGAAAACAGCACAATGGATATGGAAGCACTTCTGGGGATCAAACCGAGGGCGGATATACCGGAACTCAGGCCTGGCGATACGGTCAAGGTGAGCATCAGGGTGGTCGAAGGCGAGAAGGAGCGCACGCAGTTGTTCCAGGGAGCGGTTATCGGACTTGAGGGAGGGGGCATGAACTCCAGCTTCATCGTGAGGCGGGTGGCCTACGGCGTGGGCGTGGAGCGCAAGTTCTTCCTGCAATCGCCGCGTCTGGAAAAAGTGGAACTGGTCAGGCATAGCAAAGTGCGCCGGGCCAAGCTGTATTATTTGAGGCACCTGAGCGGCAAGGCCAGCCGCCTGAAAGAGGGCAAGGCCATCAGGGAGCTGCAAGTGAGACCCGAGGAAGCTGAGGCCGCCATGCCGGAGGCCGTCCCCGCTGCGCCCTCCGCCGAAGCTGTGCTGGCCGCTCCAGCCGCCGCGGCCGCACCCGAAGCGAAGGCCGAAGTGAAGACCCAACCTGCGCCCCCGGCTACCGCCGCCTAGATATATGGCCATTCTGCCTGCACCAAATCCTGAGCGCGAAATCCGAAATCCTAATCTCTAAACTCTACACAAATTCCAATAGCAAAATCCCAAACTACCGGGGAATTCCGATATGCGCGAATTTCCAAACTCAGGCTTATCCGGGATTGGTTGGGATACTTGAGCATTGGCACTCTGAATTTGTTCAGGATTTCGTGCTTCGGATTTCGCGTTTGGATGGCCCCTTCACTTCCGGCTTGTCCATCTGGATCCTGGAGTTTCCTTTACCGCGGGATGCTCGTTCTGCACGGCTACTGACCTGATGTGACGGAGCTATTCGTCATTTGGCTTTCGTCATTTCCTGTTTGATTGGTCATTCGTCATTCGGACTTCGTCATTTTCCCCATGAGCTATGCCGAGGTTGCGGTCAATGCGCCGGTAAGGAATCCCCGGACATTCAGCTACAGGGTCCCTCAGGGGCTGGTGGTGAAGGTGGGGCAGGCCGTGTGGGTACCCTTCGGCCCCAGGACGCTTCAGGGGATTGTTTGCGCCTTGGGCGGCGTCCCTCAGTTTGAAAACACCAGGGATATCCTGTCCCTGATTGATGACCGTCCCCTGCTGGCGCCGTGGCAGGTGGAGCTGGCGCGCTGGATAGCGGACTACTATTTCTCTCCGGTCTTTGCTGCCGTGGCGTTGATGCTGCCCCCCGGCTTCGAACGGAAGCTCCTGGCGTTCGTTCAATGTGCTGAGAGCGTCGTCCCTGAGTCCCTTGCCTCGCTGCCGCCGGAGCAAGGGGTGGTGATAGAACGCGTTCGGAGCGAAGGCCACGCCGCCGTCAAGTCCCTGGAAAGAGAGTTCGGTCTGAAAAAGACCCGGGCGGCGCTCCAGGCCCTGGTGCACAAAGGGCTTCTGGTCAGGTCCGACAGCCTGGAACGGGAGCGCGTCCGGGTGAAAAGGGTCAAGATGGTCGCTCTGAACGTGGCGCCGGAAGTGGCGCGGCAGGCTATGGAAAGCTGGTGCGGAGACCGGAAACTGCATTCCCGGATAGCCCTGGTCGAGCTGTTGCTGATGGAAGGCCCGTTGACCGCGGTGGAGATAAAGTCGAAGCTGGGGAGGCCGGCCCTGAGCCTGGCGTCCCTGGAGAAATCCGGCCTGGTAAAGGTGCTGGAAAAAGAGGTGAGAAGGGACCCCCTGGAAGCCTACAGGACCGAGACTTCCGCGCCGCCGGCCTTGACTCCCGCCCAGCAAGCAGTATGGGAGAAGCTGGCAAGCGCATTTGAAAAAGGCCTCCCCCTTTCGCAAAGGGGGACACAGGGGGATTCCCCTCCGGCTTATCTGCTGCACGGAGTTACCGGCAGCGGCAAGACGGAGATATACCTCCGGGCGGCGGCCGGGGCCATCGCCGCGGGGAAGAAGGCCGTCGTTCTGGTGCCGGAAATAGCCCTGACGCCCCAGACCATATCCCGCTTCCTTTCCCGGTTCCCCGGGGGGGTGGCGGTGCTGCACAGCAAGCTTTCGCTGGGGGAGCAGTACGACGAGTGGTGGCGCATCAGGAGGGGCGAGTGTGATGTGGTCATCGGCTCCCGCAGCGCGGTTTTCTCTCCCCAGCCGGACCTGGGGCTGGTGGTCATTGACGAAGAGCACGAGTGGACCTATAAACAGAAAGAGGGGCAGCCCTTTTACCATGCCCGGGACGTGGCCCTGAAAATCGCGGAACTGACCGGGGCCATGGTTCTCATGGGCAGCGCCACGCCCGACGTGTCGAGCTATTTCATGGCCAGGGAAGGCTCTTACGGGCTTCTGGAGCTGCCGGAGAGGGTCTCCGCTGGAGGAGGAGCAGTGACCCTGCCCGGAGTGGAGGTGGTGGACATGAGGAAGGAATTTGCTGAAGGCAGCCGCGGCCTGTTCAGCCGGAGCCTGGTGAGGGAAGTCCGCCAGGCGCTGCACGAGGGCGGCCAGGTTATCCTGTTCCTCAACCGGCGCGGTTCGAATACTTTCATCCAGTGCCGCGATTGCGGCCATGTTTTGCGCTGCCGCAAGTGCGAGGTGTCCCTGGTCTACCACCGGGACCAGGACCGGCTGGTTTGCCACCAGTGCAACTACCGCACCGCCATGCCGGAGGAATGCCCGGAGTGCGGCAGCAAGAAGATCAAGTACCTCGGCTCGGGCACCCAGCGGGTGGAGGAGGAAGCGTCGTGGAATTTCGAGGGCGCCAGACTGCTGCGCTGGGACCGGGATGTCACCACGGAAAGGCACTCCCACGAACGGATACTGGAGAAGTTCGTTTCCCGCCAGGCCGATATCCTGATCGGCACCCAGATGATCGCCAAAGGCCTGGATATCCCGGCGGTGACGCTGGTGGGAATCGTCAATGCTGATGTCGGGCTGTTTTTGCCAGACTTCCGGGCGGCGGAGAGGACTTTTCAGATAATCACGCAGGTGGCCGGGCGGGCGGGGAGGGGGCCGAAGGGAGGCAGGGTCATCATCCAGACTTATAATCCCCGGCACTATTCCATCGTGGCCGCGTCCGGGCATGACTACCGGGCTTTCTACCAAAAGGAAATGGGCTACCGGCGCGAGTTCAACTACCCCCCCTTTCGCAGTCTCATTTCCCTGTCCTACCGGCACCCCAACGAGAATGCCTGCAAGAGAGAGGCGGAAAGGGTCGCCGGTGTGATCACTGCGGAAGCGGGCAGGGGCTTCGTTGACGTGGACCTGCTGGGGCCGGCGCCGGCCCCCATTGCCCGGAAAAGGGGTCGCTACGAGTGGCAGTTGCTCCTGCGGGGCAAGGACTGCCATTTAGTGCTTTCGGCTATGACGTTGCCCCCGGGCTGGGCGGTGGACGTGGACCCGCTGGGGGTGTGACGAACACCACGGGTTGGCGGTGTCTGCCGCGGCGAAAATCTGGCTATTTGGCTGATTCGCCGTGTCCTGCCCTGAACTTGCTTGCGGCTGGCGTCTTGTTCTTTGGTGGAATCCCGGATGATGGGGTATAATTGCTCTCGTCAATGTCTTAACCCGTGTCGGGGGTGACTCATGCAAAGGATTCTGATGAAACCGTTTGGACCGATTGAGCATGTTGAGCTCACTATAGACGACATTATGCTGTTCATCGGACCACAGGCCTCGGGAAAAAGCACCATCGCGAAATCCATATACTTCTTCAAGTCCCTCAAAGACGACTGCATCAGGTACGTGCTGGACAGTATTGATACGAACAACTTTGACAAACCCATCGGAACCTACTGCAAACGCATCAGAAAGAAATTCCTTGACTTCTGGGGTTCCAGTTATCACCTGAAGGGCCTTCTCCTGGAATTCGACTATGGCAACGGAGCCAGGGTGGTTGTCGACCTCAAATCCGGATATGTTAACCCAACCTTCAACGCGGTTTTTCAGAAGAAGTTCTTAGAGATCGTTGACCATGCCGTCGCCTATGCCCGCGAGTCGTCGAGACAAGACCCTAAGTTCCTGTCATCCAGTGAAATCCTGGCCGTTGAGGCTGGAAAGAGGGTATTCCTCAAGAAGTTGGAAGATCAGTCAAACGGTTTGTTTAATGACCATCGGGACATGATCTTCGTGCCGGCCGGACGAAGCTTGCTCGCAACTCTTGCTGATCAGATTCAGAATATTCAATCTCCGAAGCTCGACTACTTGATGAATGCCTTTATCCAGAGGATCAACAACTCGAAGCCCCTGTTCATGAAGACCTTTGGAGAACTGGTCATGGACAGAAAGAAGCTGACCCAGCAGAAGATTCAGTTCGACTTCTTGACAGCCGCTGAACAAATCATCGAGAACGTGCTCAAGGGCAGATATCAGTTTGATGCCGGAGAAGAAAAGCTATATTTTTCCAGAGATCATTATACCAAGCTCAACTATGCATCTTCAGGCCAGCAAGAATCCATGTGGATACTGCTTCTCATATTTCTCATAATTCTGGAAAATCGGCGGGCCTTCATGGTTTTCGAGGAGCCAGAAGCGCATTTGTTTCCTGAAGCCCAGCAAGATATCGTCCAGCTCATGGCGTTATTGTCGAACGTTTCAGACAACCAGGTAGTCATTACGACTCACAGCCCGTACATTCTGTCTTCGTACAACAACCTGCTCTATGCTCATCTGGTCGGTCAAGAAAAACCGGAGCACACGCAACTCCTGCTTGACAGACGCCTTTGGATTGCCCCGCGTCGATTGGGAGCCTACCTCGTTTCGAACGGTCGGTGCGAGAGCATTGTGGACACAGCATCGCACCTGATCAAGGCCGAAACCATCGACGGCGCGTCGGAAAGCATAAACAGAACCTTCGATCGACTCTTTGACATTGAAACCGGGGCTGATGACTTACGCCAGGATACAGCATCACCGTTGCACCGAGTGTAATCATAATGCCCGTATCGTGGTCAGCGAACGGAGGAGCAGTTTCCAAATCAGCAACCCCACAGGAAAGCTGGTCTGCAAAACCAAGATTGACGGTTGCTACCTTCAGGGCCAGAAGAGTTGCGATTATCTGATCGTTGATTGCAGCGACAAGAAGGCCTATTTCGTGGAGTTGAAGGGTTCCCACGTTCTTCATGCATTCGATCAGATACAACGGACCATGAGTCACCTCAGGCGCGATCTGGTAGGGTACTGTTGCTTTGCCAGGGTTGTCCCGACAAAGGTCCCCGTACCGAACATACAGAACAATTCGAGAACTTTGGCTCTCAGGAGGGCATTCAGGGCGCTGGGTGGGGATTTGATAATCAAGGCAATAGCTTTGGAAGAGACAATCTAATGTTTACCAATCTCTGCATGCCAAATGCATTGTACTGCGGGACAAAAGATATCAAAATCCCCTTGGGAGCGGCGTCCCGCGCACTGGTTCTTGGTCGGAACTGCCGGGGATGTGATGCCAGCCCGACTGAAATCTGCTTTCGTACGATCTACCCAGACCTTCGTCACCCCGTTATCCGAATCGACTGGTCGAGCCTGACGTCGCCGAACTCCCGGGGCGCGATAACGGCCAGTTGATCAATCACTCTTTGCCGGCACTCCACGGCCATGTCCAGGCACTCCTTTAGCTCGGAGGCCAGGAGCGTCGCCGAGTCGCGGTGCGGGTACATGAGTTTGAGCAGGCCTGCCGTGGTCTTCCTCACGGCATCCTGGTTTCTTCCCGTGGCATTTCCGAAATCCACGCGCCCGGAAAGCAGGGTTTGGAAATTCCGGCGCCTGAACTGCACGAAGATCGCGGCCAGGTAGTCCGTAATGAACCCGTAGCCCCGGGCGTAGTTATCCGGTTGAATCTTGGGTAGCTCCCATCCGGGAAGGTAGGAGTGCAGGCGGTCGAGGAATGCCGTATCGGATCTCAGTTCGATTGGCAGCGGAATGAAGAGGTGCAGATAGTAATCCGCCGGCCGCCGGGAAGTCATATCGACCTCCAGGTTCCCACCCATGACGATGCTGGCCTGGGCCATGAACTGGTTTGCCCCCCTGCTGAACTGGCCGGTCTGCATGTAGTCTTTGAGAACGCTGATGGTCGCCTCCGGGTCAGAAAACCGGGTGCTTCCGATCTCGTCAAAGTAGACTACATCTTTCAATCCCAGAATGCCAATCTTCCTGGAGGCCTGATTATAGAAAAGCACGGCCGGGGTAGCGGTGCCGCCGGACACCACGAACGACCGGCTTGAGGTATTGCGAAAGGTGTATGTCTTGCCGGTCTCGCGCGGCCCGAGTTCGACCATGTTATAGTTGGCTTCCACAAACGGGACCAGCCTGAGCAAATACAGCCATTTTTCCCGCGATGAGAATTTCGCCGGGGCGAACCCGATACTCTGGATAAGCAGGTCCATCCACTCAGCGTCGGTGAACAGCGCCCGCTTGTTCATGAAATCGTCAAGGGACAGCCTGGTCACCTGGAAGGGCCGGAACTCCCGCAGGTACAAAGGGTACTTGGATCCCTTTAGTTCGTAGCTGGCGTCGTACTCGACTACCATGCTGCCCCAGGCCCCGGAGGAAAGAAGGACGTCCCCGTGGTCCTTCAGGACCAGCGCACTGACGCGCACGTTGCCGCTACCCAGCGCGGGCACCTCCGCCCAATAGTGGTCCCGTTTCTCGTCCAGACGGACGCGAAGCTCGCCCAAGAGAGTATAGGCGCCATTTTCTTTGATCTTGCTCTTTATGAGTTCCTTCTGGGAGGATTCCACGTAGTGTTCTGACAGAAGGTGGTCGATCTTGTCCTGTCCGGTCTTGGGTTCATCGGGGTTCACGTAGCGGTTGCACAGGTATTCCATGACGTACCTGGGAAACTCCTTGTAGGCCTCATTCCAGCGGGTGAGTCGCTTCAGGACCACGCGGTCGCCCAGGTTTTGGTGGACCTTTTGGTCCAACGCTGACAGGGTGTTTGGCTCGGTTGGTATCGCTGTTTCGCTCATTCTGTTTTCTCCAGAAGGTCAAGCGCGCCCTGGTCAAACTCAACTTTGTCGATTCGCTCTCTCCGGACCAGGGTAAGGGAGGCCTCATCTATTTTGACAGTTTCCCCGGAAACCGATTTGCCGGTTCCCCGGAGACGGATGGTTCCCGCGTGAGCGTTTTTGGCGACTTCAAGCCGGATGAGAATGTACTCGCCTGGGGCCAGCGCTCCTTCGGCCGGGCTGAGTGAACCCGTCTCCGCCCGCAACGAATAGCTGACCTGTTCGTTGCCCGCGCATTTCAGGCATAGCTCAACCGTGACGGGTTCGTCCTCGAGTGCCTCCACGCGGGCGGGCATGGCCTCCCAGTTGAGGACCGTCTTCCTGATGCGTTTCTTCCGCAGGATCGCCGCCGGGACCACCATTTCCGAGAGGGAAACCCCACCGTGCGAATATCGGGTATATTTGCCGTTGGGGTATCTGAACCAGGTGTGGCCCGTGGCGGCAAAATAGGTGCCCAGGCCTTTGTAAGTAACTTCGATGGAAGGGGCAGCCGGTTTCGTCCCGCGGGCATAGCGGTACGAGACTTCGCTGGCGATTCCTGCTTCGATTCCTGTCACTGGCGCCGGCGCCTCGTCGGCGGGGTCCAGTTCCAGGAAGCCATGGTCGCTTGAAACCAGGACGGCGTCGCCTTCGTCGATCAATAACCGCAGGTCCGGCAAGATGGATTTGTGGAACATCTGGTTCACCGTCTGGCCGACCAGGTAAGGATCGTTCTCCTGGCGGTGTAGCCAGTCATCGGCAAGGTTGTAGATCACCACATTGAACGATTTCTTCTCCGGGAAACCCGCGAGTTCCATCTGGGAAAAGCGTCCGCCCATGTTAGAAAGATAGCTATATTGCGTTCGCCGCCGGGCATCGTTGAGACCGAAGGCCCGTGCGCCGAGCGCCTCTTCGGAGTCGGTGAACCTGCCGGAAGATTGCCATTCATCGGGTGCGCGGCCGGCTATCAGACTGGTCCGGGAAACCCCGGTTGTGGATGGCAGCATGGACAGAAACGGGGTCGTCCCGGCGACTTCGAATACGCTTTCCAGGGCCGGTCTGACGGCCTCTTGCCACAGGTCCCACCGCATCCCATCGAGAACGATTATCCACACCCGCGCCACCTGTGGCGGGGCCAGCGATTTGTCCAGGACCATGCTTTTCAACACGTTGCAGACGAGGCGCGGGTGCTGGACAAACCTGTTTCCGCCGGCCAGCTTTGCCAGCGCCAGGTCGGCTTCCAGAAGCCGTGAACGCATCCTCTGGCGGAGGTTCCCCCGGGCTTCAGCCCACGCCGCTAGCAGTTCTCGGTCCTGGGTCTCTTTGATGAGGTGCTCTGCCTTCCACAGGTCGAATTCCAGCGTGGCTGTGCCCGAAGACACGTACCAATCGACCAGACTGCCCGGCTCTGTCATATCCCCGGCCTTTTCGGCGAGACGCCTCAGAATAGAAGCCAGGACTGAAATGGCCTCCGGCACCGGGTCCGGCGTAGCGGAGACTGGGGAAGGGTGCCTGTTCTCCCCCCAATCAACCAGCCACGGCGGGGTGGATTCCGCCTTCAGTGCTTGCATCAATTGCTGCCGCAAGACACCCTGTGCCACTCTCGGGGGGAGGTCTGCGGCCAGCCGGTGCCGCGGCACGGCAGAGCGCACCGCCTCGTCCTGGAGCCGCTTCAGCAGCAGTTGCCCGATTTCGCGTTCGGCGACTGCCGCTATCCGGTCCATCAGGTCCCGGTCGCACCAGACGTCGTCCGAAACGCCGCCCAGCTCGGGGCAAAGACGGTCGAGGCTACCGGCGGCGACGCCGATTCCTCTCAGGTTGAACTCGCCTAGTGGCTGACGCAGCGCCCGCAGAACCCAGGCGGCATAGAGGACGAGAGAAGCCTCTGTTGCGTCGGCCTCGATCCACGGCCTCACGCTGCCAGGGACCCTGGACAGGAGATATGAGCAGAGCACCCCACGGGCTTCGTCATTGAGGTCCTCGCGGAATAGGAGCTTGAGTGCTTCGGAGAACGTAGACACCTCTCTACCGAGCAAGCTCTTCAAAGGCATGTCGGGGACGGCGCAGGCCAGGGCCATGAGCTGCACTTCCGCCTCACCCGGGATGGAACCATGCCTGGCTTGGCGAATTTGCCGAAACGCCTGGACCGCACGGTCCAGGCGCGCCCTCAACAGCGCCGCGTACCGGGCCAGTGCCCCCGAAGGCAGGGCCACGTCGGGTTCGTAATACCGGATGATGCAGGACAGCGAGAGGTCGATAACCGCTTCCATTGAGCTGGCAATTTGAGGAACGTACGCCAGGTTGAGCCTGTGCTCGGGCCTGGCCGGCGGCCGGACGCAAACCAGTACCGGCTGGTCCTTCACGCGCTGCTGGAAGAACAAGGAGACCTCCAGCAGGTTCCTCCACAAAGGGAGAATCGTCCACTCCTTACCCGCCGGGTCGACCAGTTTGGCATGTTCCCTGGTTGCTCCGTCGGGGTCGAACACCAGGACCACGCGGGTACCCGCGGGCAGCGATTGCAACCTGTCAACCAGGTACTCTAGCTGGCTGTGAGGCAGCGTTTTCTTCATTGCTGCGCCACCCGCTGCCGCGATACTCTGACCAGCCGGTCAATCCGGGACAGCCACGCCGGGTCGGCCTCATCCCTGGGCAGTCGCTGGTACAGTTCAACGGCTTGCCGGTCAAGCTCCAGCAAATGGCAGAACGCTATCAGGAGGCACACCCTTTCCGGAGGGAAGGAGACGGTCCCCTGCATGAAATCATCGACCTCCTTGATCCTGTCTTCCAGACGCCGGACCACACCATCATCACCGGCGCGCCTGCGCCGCCGGTCCATTTCCGGGAGCTCCTTGCGGGTACCGGCCGTGCCGGTGGAAGCCGCGCCCGCACCCGTTGCCAGCGCCCACCCGCCGGCTACTTTGTGCACCTGTCCGGCTGTTTTCAGATTGGCCACCGCGGAAGCAACGACGTGCCTCCAGTAGGGAAAGTTCGGGTGGCCGGGGTCTCCAACCCCGTCATCACACAAAGAAGGATGTCGCTGCTTCACAGCTTCGCAAATCGCGCCGAACGGCACGCCGTTGGTTTCCGCCGCGATTACTTCTTTGATCACGCTCTTTGCTTCCCGGTCCAGGCGTTTCCTCCATTGCCTGTCGGTAGCGCGGTCATAAACGCGGTGCCCTTTGTCCACTCGTCGCCTCTCTTACTGCCCGGTTCGCTGGCCGGACACCCTCACCAGCTTCTCGATCCGGGTTAGCCATGCCTTGTCCACCTCGTCTTTGGGCAGTCTCCGGTACAGGTCAACTGCCTTCTGGTGGAGTTCGAGGAGATGGCAGAACTCAATGAACAGGCACACCCGGTCCGGGGAGAAGAAAGCCGACCCTCGGATGCAGCCCTCGATATCCCGCATCCTATCGTCGACGCGTTGAGCCAAGCCATCGCCCAGCGCCCCCGACCGCGCCCTTCTACCGCTGCCCGCGCCGCCAGCCCGTGGGATTACCCCCCAATCAGGCAATGCGTACCGGCCGTCTCCTATTCGCACGAAAACGGGAGTCGGGCCTTTGGACAAGTGGTTGATTCTTGTGTTCAGCGACCTGGTGATCGCCCAATCCGCGCTCTCGAAATAACCGTTCTTGAATCCTATGTCCACAATCTCGGACGGTGTCAACGGCTGCTGTTTCATTTTCAAAACCATCATTGCTGCGGTGGCGCGATCGACCTTTCCTGGCATGCGTAGCCCCCCTATCCGGGTTCCGTCGATTGCGCCCGGAGCTTGCAGACTCTCGCTATTCTCTCGAGGTTCTTGTAGCGTTCCGGCGGCAGATCTTCCGGATTTATGCGTTTCCACAGGTCGTAGGCCTGCTGGAACAGGCCCTCATGGTAGCAGAGCTCCAGCAGTTGTCCCATCCGTTCGGCGTCGGGCGGGGGGCCGCTCCCGCTCAAAATGCCGGCCACCGTTCCTTCCAGCAGCCGGACCTTGATGCTCAGCTTCGCCTCGGCCTCGGCCGGAGTGGGCAGACGCCAGCGGCCGCGTCGCTGGTCGAAGGTGAAATTCTCCTCCAGCATGCGTCGAAAGGGCTTGGACAGATGGAGATTGGGCGCTGCCTGGCGGAACCGGTCCGTGAGGTCGCCCTCCAGTTGCGGACCGTTGGCCCGTATCACGGCCTTGGCCCATTCAATGGCTGAAGCCTCGTCCCCGGGCGGCTTCAAGCCAGCCCAGGCTGAAGCCACCGCTCTGGATGCATCGCCCGCCCCGTCCGGGGATCGCACCTGCTCCCCGGGCAGGTACCACCGGCCGTCGACTTCCTTGCAGTATTCGTTCAGCACCCGGACCACCAGACCGAGGGAGACCCCCGTCATGGGAAGATGCTCGTTGAGAATCATCTGGACCACCGAGCTGTGTATGGCCTGGACGCCCCGGGGGTCCTGGCCCGTGTGCGTTGTTTCAGGAGCGGCTGCCTCATCTTTGGCCACCCGAAGCAGGTACTTTTCAATGCACCTCACGGCCACTTCTTTAGCTTCTGCCCCGTTGCCGGCTCCGCCGGTATCTTCCTGCGGGTGGCCCCCGGCGGCCTCTTTTGCCGGGGCCGGCGCTCGCGCGGTGCGAGTCCCGACGGGCTTGCGCAGGTTCAGCACGATGTCCATGTTGGAGACCCGCTCCAGTCCCTTTTCACCCTTGATGCCCTTGAAGGTCTTCTGCTGTTTGTCGAAGGCAGCTACGTTCTCAATGGTAAATCCGGCCCCCTCGGCCGAATCCCTGATGGCATCCCACACCTTATCATCGGAATTATGGAAGACCACGGACGCCCAGCGGCCGGGCTTGAGAACGCGGAACATTTCTACAAAGGCCCCGGCCATGAGACGGTGATAGTCTTCCAGGGTCTTACCCCCCTCGCCCGGTTTGCGGCTCTTGTTCCATACTGCTTCATAGCTGTTGTCAGTGAAAATAACCAAGCCACGCTTCCCACATGAGATTGACGTCAGAGTAGAAAATGTTCGACCCGAAGGGAGGATCGGTGAAGATGTAGTCGATGCTGTCAGCAGGCAACCGTGTGTCTTGGCCTGCGTGCTGAGTAAGAATCACCGCCGACTGCCCGTTCGCCAGCTGCCCATATTGGCTGTGCCACGACTGCTGGCTTTCGAACAGTTCAAGAATAGTCAGAGCTTTCCTATTTGCCGCATACAGGATGTTGTCCTCGCGCGTTAGTGACCCTATATAGAGTGTCCCTGACAGCGGATCCCCTGCCCCGCTTGGCCTTAGGCGACTCAAGCGCGATACTCTTACCGCGATCGAGGTGAAAACGAATCGGAACGCATTCTAATCCCGAGCGGCAGCGGCGAGCCACCTTCCGCCCACAGCCTGGCCAGCGCCCAAAGGTTCCGCCTGGTCCAGAAATCGCATGCTCTTTCAATCCCTACCCGTTGCAGGGCGCTCCGAATGTACATTTCGCTTCTCTTATCCACGGACAGGGTTGGGTACCAGTAAGGGACCGGGGCTGCGTTTATTTCTGCGATGCGCTTCTTTTCATCGTCACTGGCGGGGTGCTGTTGCCGCTTGGGCCGGCAGCGGGGACACTCGTATTCGGTCAGCACCGGCTCGGTGCGAACGAGCCTGAGCTGGGTCTTTCTGCTCGAAATGCCGCAGTGGGGGCAGGCAAAGTTGTCCAGTACATCGCCCCTGGTCCGAGGCGCCGGCTGGCCGTTGTCCCCCGGTTTCGGCGGCGACGTCTCGGGGGTGGGGGGTTTCCAGTCGCCGGGCCTGGCGCCGCCGCTCAACGGGGGGTTATAGCCCCGGGCGGTCAGCTCCCTGACCACGGCCGCATCCCAGAGGAGAATCTCCCCCTGGCAGCCGCGGCACCGGAAGACATCGCTCCAGACCGTGTGCTGGATGGCGGCGGGGCCGCCGCAGCGGTCGCAAGTGGTGCCGTATAGCCAGTCGAATTCCTCCCGGACGGCGTCCCTCACCCGGTCCCATTCGGCGCGAAGCGCCTGGGGGTCCACCGGGTTGCAGTAGTTGTAGGCGATGTGAGTCGCCGCGGGGGACAGGTCGTTGAGGATGGCGTACCTCCCGGTCATCACGCAGGCCACTCCGGTCATGCCGCTGCCGCAGAAGGGGTCCAGCACCAGGTCGCCCGGATGGGTATAATGCTCCAGGTAGCGTCTTATGCCCTCGGGTGGGACCTTGGTATGATAGGAATGAGCGTTGTAGACAGGCGAGTTCTTGCCTGCCGCCACCGGCTCGGCGAAGGGACCAGGATCCGTGTAGTCGTGGTTTTCGGGGTCGTAGCGACGGCCGTAGCGGGCCACGAATTGAGCCACTTCCTCGGGCGAGGCGCTCCACGGTGGAGTGGGGCTGGCCCCTGGCTGATCGACCGTCGGCCGGTCGCTCATCATTGCAGGTGGACCTCCACGTGGGCGGCTGTGCCGCTCTCCTGTTCCGCTTGGGACAGGGCCTGCTCGACGAGGTCCTTGAACTTCTGGACCACGGCGTCGAGCTGGTCCCGCGAAACCGTGGGATAGTCCCGGGCCAGATGCGCCATTACCGGAAAACGCTTTACCTTGATTTTGCCCCTCTCCAACAGACCTTTCAGGAGGGCAACGGATTCCGCCGACTGGAGCAGGTTTACCAGTCGCGGCTTGTCGTAGATGTCCAGGGCGTGGCGGAACTCCTGGATGCCGGGCTCGGTGGATGCCTCCAGTAGCTTGCGAATGGCCTGCCCCTGGAAACTCTTCAAAAGGTCATCCATCGCGGCGTCGATTTCACTCATCACCACGCCAATGCTGGACTGGCTGGCTTCCCCGTACCGGACCTGGCACTCACTGCAGTGAGGGAGCGTCTCGAGGCTGAGGCTGTTTACGTCCACCGTGCACCTGGTCAATCTCCCGAGGACAGCCTGGAGCGATGCCCGCAGTCCGGGGTGCTTCTTCTCAGTGGCCAGACCCGGGACCTGTTCCAGGTGGTCAAGGGCCGCCAGCTTCCTCTCGGCCTCGGTCCGGAGCGAATCGGTCTTCTTGACCTCCTCCTGATAGTCCCGGTGGAATTTCCTGTACTCCCTGTGGTACCTTCCTTTCCAGGCCTGGAAGGTGCTTTCAACGGGGGGCCATCGGCCGGGGTCCTCTACCAGCGCGGCCGTGTCAAGCCGTTCCAGCAGCGCTTTGCGGTCAACTTCCATGTCTCCTTGAAGTCTTCCCTGGGGAATCCCGGAGAGAAAATGGAAAGCGCCAGCTACGGCAGCGCATGCCTGGGACAACTGGTAAAGGCGGCCCGTCGTGGAGACGGCGTCTCCAAATTCGTCGGGATTGGCATACTGCTTTTCGGCTGCGTCCATCAGGTCTTCGAAAGACATGGCGCAGCAGATCTTCTGGACCTCATCCAGCGCCTCCGTGATTCTGGATGCGACGGGCCGTTCGGTCTGCTTTTCAAGTGCGTGGAGACCCGTCTTTGCGCTCTCCGCCTTGTCCCGTAGCGCCCCCGCTGACTTCAACAGGAGCTCTTGTTGGGTTTCCACGTCCGCCGGTTCAATTGCCGTCTTCAACTCCGGGGCGACCTTGCGCGCCCACGGCAGGGAGTCATTCCATATTCTGCCGCTCCTGGCGGCCAGCGCTTCAAAGGCCGTGACGCCATCGGCCCAGGCGTTGTTCCAAACGATGTTGCTGACCGGGCTGGAACTGATGCGCCCGTGGGGAGGCGGCTGGCCGTTCTGCAGGCGAATCTTGTGGCCCTCCCTGAGCACCAGCTCTACTCCTTCCTGGCCGCGGCGGACGAAACACAGCAGATAGAGCGTGGCGATGCGGGCAGGAACACCGCACCGGGCGAAGGCTTCGTAAAGCGGTTTGACCTGGAGGTATTGTCCTTTGCTTCTGGCCTCCTGGTAGAGGCCGCGGACGATGTCGAATGCGGGGCAGGCGGAAGGGTCGAAACGCCGCGGGTTTTGAGGCGCTGCAAGCCCCAGTCCCACGGCGAAGTTGTCCAGCGCGTCGCTGACTTTGCCTGCCGGGGAGGCCTCCCACAACCCCGTGAAGATGTTTCCCACGTCCGTCTGCATCCGGATCGCCCGGTTACCCTTGAAGGCGCCGATTGGCCTGTCCTTGAACAAGGCGGCAAATAGGCCCCCGAGCATGACCTCCAACTTGTCGCTCCGGCCAAAGACCGCCCCGGGGTCCAGCGCCAGGTTGGGCTTTGTTACGATCGCTCCCTTACGGAAGGATTCCCTCTGGGCGGTGAGCACCGCGGTGACGAAGTCGCTGTGCTTGCTGTGGAAGAACTCCCTGACGAGCAGGGCTTCATTGTCCTGACGATGGCGGTACTCTTCTTCCATTTTGTCCAGGGCCAGCAGTTGCCGGA
This sequence comes from Chloroflexota bacterium, assembly GCA_016210565.1. Classification (GTDB taxonomy): domain Bacteria; phylum Chloroflexota; class Dehalococcoidia; order JACQUA01; family JACQUA01; genus JACQUA01. The sequence goes on along the minus strand of JACQUA010000158.1, from coordinate 8,005 downwards.
GCGCCTCTTTGTGCTGGTCGGAAAGCTCTTCCGGGATGCCCACGATAATACGGTCATCGGCCAGGGCCTCCGCTGTGACCATGGTGTGCCGGAGCAAGTAAACAACGCGGAAGTGCTGGTCGAAACCCAGCGGTTGGCCCAGGTGTCCGGACCAGTCGGTCTGAGTCACCTCTTCGCCAGGGTACTCGACTCCCCGAAAGACGACTGCGGATTTGCCGGGGGTGTTAGGCGGCAGCTTTTCGAAAAGAGCGGTTTGCCGGCCATCGGAGAGACCGCTGGCGGTAAGTTGTTCGCGCCAGTGCTGTTCCAGGGTGTGAACGTCGGCATAGCGGGCTTTGTACTGCTCCAGGATCTCGGAGACGGGGCGGCCGGTAACCACCTCGGCGCGAAAAGCGAACTCCCGCTTGGCCTTGTCATATTTTATCTGGGGCATGTCCTGCATGAGCGCTACCACGTTGAGTACCGCGTCCTCCGGCTTGCCGAACATGCCCTCGTCCGCCACCACCGCCTCCGCCATTTCCTCGAGCCGCATGGGCATCTGGCCTCGCCTGGCAATATGCCACAGAAACGCCGTGCGTACAACTGACCTGGCGAGGGGGAGCTCATCGTCGCGGTCCATATTCAGACGGTCGAGCCCATCAATGGCCTGCTGATATGCCTTGTAAGCGTCGGCGTATGTCACGCTGGTCAGCGCCCCGGTGAGGTTGTCGGACTCCATCAAATCGGCCGCGGTCACCAGTCGAGTCAAACTTGATACCCGAGGATGCACCTGCGGGCTGCCGTTGACTTCCTGGCCAAGAACGTCCCACAGCACGTTGATACCGATCCTGGCGGTGGCCAGGTTGGAGGTAATGCGGCGCAGGATGTCGAAGCAAAGGGGCTGCACCGGGAAGATCGACCGGAAATCCGTGGGAGAGAGGTTTCTGGCGAAGACGAACCGGCGGCGATAGGCCTCGTAGTACTCCTCGATCTCGGGGGATCGCTGGTCATCGAGCTGCCGGACCCGCTCCGCCACGACCATCTCATATTCGTGGGATGTCCTGGTCTCATCGCCGGCGGTCCGCAGCACGTCTATCTCCTTGAAGCGGCCTCCCTGGAATTTCCTGGGCATTGGCTTTTGGGAGGCGACCATGGTGAAAACGGCTAGACCCTCGTCCTTGGGCAGGGTTTCCGCCAGGGTCTGCAACAGGCTCTCATCCTCGGAATAAGCAGGCGCCCCCTCGGGATGAACATCCTGCCAGGAGGCGAATTCGTCGATGATGAGCAACATGCCGGTGTAGCCTGTTTGGTCGTTCACCACCTGCCTGTAGATGTTCTTCAACCGTCCGAGCGGCGATACTTGCAGGGGAATATCGATATGCAATTGAAGGGCGCTCTCGTGGATGCAATCAGCCCATTCGTCAGGGCTGGAATCCTTGCGCATCTCCGCTGCCGCTGATCCGCGTGTCTCTTCGCACTTGCGGGAAATTGCCTCTTTGATTGGAGTCGCCAGGTTGTCCCACCACTGGCCAACCTCGGAAGCCAGCGAGACGTTCAGGGTCCGGCCGACATTGCGCTCGACGGATTCTTGTATTTCACCCTCGAGAATCCGGTATAGCGCGTGGGGTTGATTGACAACGCCGGCGCGCCCGATCAGGCTGAAGGCAACAGGCAGGAGCCGGCGCCCCTGGACGAGGGCGATGTCCTGGCGGATTTCCTTGTCCCCGATCGAATCACGCACCTTATCCGAGGCCGAGAGGAGTGAAGCCACGGTAGCCAGGAAGTGAGTCTTGCCCCCGCCGTATTCGGACAGCACCCAATACCCGCCGCCCGTGCCATCGTGGACCGCTTCGAGTATGTCCTTGACATGCTCTTTTATTGACGGGGTGAAGACATAAGTGGATACGGTGCCGAAGGGGTTCTTGATGGCGTTCAGGAGCTGCAGGGTGGTCTCCGGCCTTGCCCTGATCTTGATGAGCTGGCTTATTGGCAGAAGCGCCATTTCACTCCTCCTCGATAATGTGCGTTACAGGGATGGAGCGCCGGAAGTACCTGTGTACGGCAAGCGGGTCGCACTCCAGTTGCGCCGGCAGGGAATGGGCGATGGTTGGCCCCGGTTCGACGCAGACTACGGTCATTCTCGTGTCGCTGGCATGGTGCAGAAATATGGATTCCAGGCCGATCTCATAATAGGCCAGCAAAGCCGGTTCGTTGAGCGCCGCGATGCTGAAATGAGGGTGTTTGCCTGCCACGCCTTGAATCCACGCTTCGAGAGACGACTGCAGCAGTTCCCGGGCCTCGTTTGCTGCCGGTACAGGCTTGAGACCTGGCAGGCCCAGGATGCTGGTGGCCTCGACAGCCTCTGTCCCCAGGGTTTTCAGAAGGTTGCCGAATCCGCCGCACCACAGATACAGGTTCTTGCCCGGGCGAGAGCGCCTGCGGAAAGCATCAACCACATTCGAAAACTCCTGGAGCGTCATAATCTCTCTCCCAATCTCAAGAGGTCCTCGATCGAGTATCTGGTGGCTATCTGCTCCAGATGGTCAACGGTCGCGTAGCGGGAGATAACATCTCTTGCGGCTGCCAGCGACAGCGCGGAACGCACCTCAGCTTCGTCCCGGCCGCCCAGGTGTCGCCAGAAAGGATGGTTCAGGATGTCTCCCACCGAGACCGTTGTCGGCTTTGGCGCGAAGTAGCGATGCACCAGTAACAGGAAAGCCGTTGAAGGCAGGGTTGTCGCGTTCACGGCGGTGACGCCGGGACCCGTCTTCCGGAGAAAGCCGAGCTCCCGCATGGTGTCCTGAAGCCTTCCCGGCGTCTTTGATGTGATGGTGCTCCCTTCGGAACTGAGGAAGTCACGGCACATACGAAGGTCCACCGCGTCCCCCGGGCTGATCCGGCAAAGGACCGCAACAACAAACCTTCCCAGCACCGGGTATGCGGCGAGATAGCGTTCCCGAAGGACCTGGACAAGTAGCTCTGTGTCCCGGTATGATTGCCAGATCCGGGTCGTGAGGCAGGCCAGGTCGCCGTCATCGAGGGCCCATTTACGGAGGTTTGATGTATACCTCTTCCTGGTTTCCTTTGAGTTGAAAGGCAGCCCTTCCTCGAGGACCGGGCGGAAAGTGATCCAGTGATCAAATCCGGCTGCTCCGGTGACTGCCTGCACCCCCAGCTTGAAGGTGCACTCCTGCAGCGTGAACCGCAGCCGTTTTTGGCTCGCGGGAGAAAAGGCATCCTTGCCTGTTACCACTCGTCTGCCTCCATTAGCTGCGCGGGTTGTGTCATTAAGAACCCCCTGCTCCCGGACGGTGGGAAAGCTCGGTTTGGTGGCGCCATCTACCGGCGCGGTCGGATGATACTGAACCGTGATAGCTTTCCTTCGGGAACGACCAATTCTACATCGCGAAAGGCGATTGCGCAAGGGCCGGGTGCACCGCTACGGGGGGAATCTGCCGCTTGAGACTGCGATACAGGATTCGTCGGGTTGGGCGGCTCTGGTCAGGCAGGATGACACTGCAGGCTACCGAACACAAGTCGCCGGCCGTTCTTCACAAGGAGTATACAGTCGGAAGCCATGGTGAGCTCGACCTGTTGGGACGAGGGGTGTCGCTACGGGGTTTCCCAGTGTCCGAGTTGCAGCGCAAAAGTGCCTGGCCGGGCGCACGGTGGCTGACTGTGGTAGAATGAAACAGGTCAACTTGTCAATATGACATCGATGGAGAAACCCGATGAATAACACACTGAATGTTGCAGATGCGAAGAAGAGACTGTCAGAGATCATGAGCCGCGTTGCCTACAAAGGCGAACGCTTCATCATCCAACGGCGGGGCAAACCTATGGCGGCCCTCGTGTCGCCCGAAGATCTCCGGCAGCTAGAGTTCCACCTGGAGGCTCCCAGGGGTCTGCTGGCAGCCCTGGGAGCGTGGGCTGACTTTGAGGGTCTGGATCGCGTCGTGGACCAAATATACGACATGCGGGAGAAAGCGGTGGACCGGACTGTGGCATTGGAGGAATGATCTGGAATTCAGACAGTGACGGAGGCCCTGGGCGGCCGTAACGACCCCGACAGGTCGGGGTCGTACCCGGTTGACTGCCAGGGTTTCGAGACCCGCTCCGCTTCGCGAGGGTCCGCTCCGTTCCGAGAGTCCGCTCCGCTATGCGAGAGTCCGCAAGGCGGACAAGGCGGACAAGGGGTGCCGCCACGGGGCTTCCCAGTGTGTGACTTGCAGGAGGAATGATGTACCTTTTCGACACCAACGTGCTGAGCGAGATATTGAAGAGGACCCCGTCCCCTCTTCTAGTAGCCCGCCTGGCCGGGGTACCTCCCGAGCAGCAGTTTACAACAGCCATTACGGTGGGTGAGATGGTGTACGGAGCACACAGGAGCGATCGCCCGGCCCATTTCTTACGACAGTTGGAGGAACGAGTCTGGCCCAATGTAAACGTCCTGCCTTTCGGGCGCAGCGCCGCGGTGGCCTACGGTCAACTGCGCGCCCGATTGGAGCGTAATGGCACCCCTTTGGCGGAACCTGACCTGCGCATCGCGGCGATCGCTCTCGCGCATGACTTCACATTGGTCACGGGCAACATCCGGCATTTTGCCAGAGTTCCCGGGCTCAGGGTGGAGGACTGGATGCAGCCCGGTTTATAGGGACGGATTCCACCCAAGTTATGGATGCGTCGGTCGGGGTTGTAGCCGCCCCGACCGGTCAGAGAAGAAAGTTGCGCATGGCAGTCCCCTTCTCGTTGAAAAGTCAGTTGCTTTACAAGAAATCGTCTTTAATATACAATCCTCTGATAACGATGCGCCCGGAGTCATCCGGGCTTATTTCCCATAAATAGAGCTGTGCGACACACGGAGGAAACCGTTTGAGCCATAGAGTAGTGGTTACCGGACTGGGGATGGTCAGCCCTGTGGGACTGGACGCCAACAGCACCTGGCTGTCCCTGGTGAGCGGGAAGTCGGGAGCGGGGCCCATCACCAGTTTCGATACATCCTGTTTCGATACGCGGATCGGCGCCGAGGTCAAAGGCTTCGACCCGCTGAAATACATGGACCGGAAGGACGCCCGGCACATGGACCGCTTTGCCCAGTTCGCCATGGGCGCCGCGCTGCAGGCGGTGGAAGACGCCGGGATTCAGGCCGACGGCCTCATCGGCGACGACACCGGCGTGGTCATCGGCAGCGGCATGGGAGGTCTGGGTACCCTCAACGACGCCTTTCACGTGCTTCAGCAAAAAGGGCCGTCGCGCATCAGTCCCTACCTGGCGCCCATGATGATGGCTGATTCCGCCTCGGGACAGGTGTCTATCAGACTGGGGGCGAGGGCGGCCAACTACTGTACCACTTCGGCCTGCGCCAGCGGCTCCGATGCCATCGGCGAAGCCATGGAGATAATCAAAAGGGGCGACGCTACCGTCATGATCGCCGGAGGCGCCGACGCCCTGATAACCCCGATTACCCTGGCAGCCTTCAACGCCGCCCGGGCGCTGTCCAAGCGGAACGACGAGCCGGAGAAGGCCTCCCGGCCTTTCGACCGGGAAAGGGACGGCTTTGTGCTCGGCGAGGGGGCGGCGATCATGGTACTGGAGAGCCTGGATTTTGCCAGGGACCGGGGCGCCCGCATCCTGGCGGAAGCGGCCGGCTATGGGGCCACCGCCGATGCTTTCCATATTACCCAGCCTGACGATAAGGGGGCGGGTGGGGCCAGGGCGATCAAGCGGGCGCTGACCAAAGCGGGCATCGCTCCTGAAGAAGTTGACTACATAAACGCCCACGGAACAGCGACCAGTTTGAATGACAAGTGCGAAACGATGGCCATCAAGACGGTCTTTGGCCCCGCGGCCTACCGGATACCCATCAGTTCCACCAAGTCCATGATGGGGCATCTCCTGGGCGCCGCCGGCGCCATCGAAGCGGCTATCTGTCTGCTGGTTATCCGGAACCATGTCATACCCCCCACCATAAATCTCACGCATCCCGACCCGGAGTGCGACCTGGACTACGTGCCCAATGAGGCGCGGCAGAAGGTGGTGAGGATTGCCGTGACCAACTCCTTCGGGTTCGGCGGCCACAACTCCGTCCTGGTCTTCAAGGAATACAGGGAATAGCCTTGCAAGGGGACGCCCCCCGACTTGATCGGGGGCACAAGCGGTGGAAGGTCCTTGCCTCCCTGAAGGAGCCATGCCGTCCGGAAGACGGCAGCCCCCTCATTAACCAGCTCCTGCACAACCGCGGCATAGATGGGCCTGAACTGGTTGATGCCTTTCTCAATGCCGACCAGCGCCTGACGCCGGACCCTTTCCGGCTGCCGGACATGCCCCAGGCGGTAAGCCGCATTCATGAGGCCTTATTGCGCGGCGAGAAAATCACCATCTATGGCGACTTTGACACCGACGGGCTAACCGGGGCGGCCATCCTGGTCCAGGGGATGGCTGCTCTCGGCGCCCGCGTTACCCCGTATATCCCCAGCCGTTTCGAAGAGGGTCATGGCCTGAAGATATCGGCCCTGGAAAATATGAAGGACCAGGGGGTCTCGCTGGTCATCACCGTGGATTGCGGCATCAACGATAACGAAGCGGCGGACTTTGCCCGGAGCGCCGGGCTTGACCTGATCATCACGGATCATCACACCCTCACCGCGCCCGTGCCCGACGCCCTGGCCGTAATCAATCCGAAAAGGCCGGATTCCAGCTATCCGTTTGATGGGCTATGCGGGGCGGGAGTGGCCTACCGCGTGCTGGAAGCCATTTACCGCTCCACCGGCCGCTCCGCCGATAGCTACCTTGACCTGGTGGCGCTGGGGACGGTCACCGACATGGTGCCGTTGCTGGCGGAGAACCGCTTCCTGGTCAAAAAGGGCACCGAACTGCTCAAGAACTCTCGCCGTCCCGGCCTGCGCGAGCTCATCAGGGTCTCCGGCCTGGACGGGAGCAAGATCGAAGCGGAGGATATCGCCTGGGTGCTGGGTCCCCGCCTCAATGCGGCGGGAAGGGTTGAACATGCCAGTCTCAGCTATAACCTGCTGACTACGGCCTCGGTGGAAGAAGCCGCGAAACTGGCCCGGGCGCTGGAAGAGAAGAACGCCCGGAGACAGGCGCTTACCGAGGAAGTCCTGGCCACGGCCAGGGACCAGGCCGCGGCGATGCTGGAGAGAAGCAAGATACTGATCGTGTCGAGTCCCCATTACCATTCGGGGGTCCATGGTCTGGTGGCCAACCGGCTGGTGGATGAGTTCTACCGGCCTTCGATCGTCATGGAGACCCGGGATGGGAAGGGCCATGGCAGCGGCCGGAGCATTCCCGAGTTCAACATGATAGAGGCTCTCATGGAATGCCGGGACCTCCTGTCCCGGTACGGAGGGCATCCCGGCGCGGCGGGGTTTGCGCTGGCCGAGGAGAACGTGCCCCGTTTCATCGAGGCCCTGCAGGAAATCGCCGGCAGACAGCTTGAGAGCGTTGATTTGAGGCCCGAGATTGTCATCGATATCGAGATGCCGCTTTCGGTTTACCTGGGGAAGAACTACCGGACCATCAGGAAGCTGGCGCCTTTCGGAAAGGGGAATCCCGAACCTGTTTTTCTATCACGGGGAGTCCAGGTCATCGACAGCCGGGTCCTGGGGAATGGCGGGAGCCACCTGAAGTGCAAGCTCAGGGCGGGGAATGCGGTCTGGACCGCCATCGGTTTCGACCTGGGGGAACTGGCCGGGGAGATAACGAGGTCCATCGATATTGTGTACCACCTCCACATAGACCGGTGGTGCAACCAGGAGATGATCGAGCTTCACCTGCTGGATTTCCGGCCCAGTGCTTCTCCCCCTTTGAAAAAGGGGGATTGAGGGGGATTCGAGAAGTCTTTCTGCCGGGAGAAAGAATCCCCCTGCATCCCCCTTTCCCAAACTCATCGTGTCCCACATCTCTGCTGGACACAGAGCAAAGCCGCTTCTGCGGATTGGCGGTGGCGGAAGGTTGTCACCCTGAGCCGGAGCCCTGAGCGAAGCGAAGGGGCAGTCGAAGGGTCTTT
>JACQUA010000174.1 GCA_016210565.1 Chloroflexota bacterium | reverse complement strand
GTTAAGTAATTGGACCATTTTAAATTAGCACCTGGTTCTCACATGGCTACTTCACCTTGTTCGTCAGACTCACTTGAACTCTTGAATAACCTTGCTCAGAAAATACCGGTACCACAGGCGGCCCCGCCTGTGAGACATGGTTTTCATTGCATCATGGTGCTCGCAGGCGAGCATGGCTCTTGTTACAAAAATACCGGCACCACAGGCGGATCTGCCTGTGCGACAACGTTTTCATTCATGGGTTGTGATCGCAGATCATGGTTGTTTCTTTTCATCGGTGCTACACCTTCATTGGAGTCACTTCAGCCTTTGAATAAGCTCTTCCTTGCTCAGTTTCGTGTGTTCGGCGACATCCTTGAGGATGCCATTGAGCGTTCCAAGCGAGCTTCAAACCGCAATAACCTCTTCCCGTATAAGGTGGAGGCGAATAAGCCGGGGCATTTCATCCTCGTCGAAATGACAGCGAACAGCATCTAAAGCCATCTGCTTCATCTCGTTGAGGGTTTCAGCCTGAGTGTAAATAGAATAGCCCGGGGCCTCAGCTTCGTACCCTCCTTCGGGCGACTCCTCCACCACGAACAAGATTTCTTTGGGCATGGTGTAATCTCCTAATCAGCCATTCCGGACGCCTGGCGGGCGACGTCCCAGCAGTAATCGTAAAGGTGCATACCCTTGCTGGAGGCGATGATCTCCCCGTCTTCGACGCCGACCTCTGCGGCCATGAACTCCTTCAGCATCTGCAGTCCGGCCAGGTTGGAGGGAAAACCGGCCCACAGGTCCCATGATCGGAAATAAATAATAAAATGCAGTTTGCCGTAGCGGATCCTGGTGTCGATGCCGCGAAGGCAGGGGGGGTCCGAGAGCCATATCGAGTCGGACTTCCCGATGGCCATGTAAGCCTGGTTGGTATTCGGCCCCTGCTCCTTGTACATCCTGATGACCTCGGGTATTTGCTTTTCCAGGTCCTCACCGTAGGTGTACTGCTCGTTATCTGCCTTGAGCGATGTCAACAGGTAGGACATATAGTTCTCGACATAGTCCATCGAGGTAGGACTGGGCAGACCTGTCTTGACATCGGGTATCAAGGGCCGCCTTCCCGGGTGCTCGATGCGGACCATCACCATGTCCAACTCCTTGCGCTGGTGACCCTCCCAGCTCCCCCGGTCAATGGTATACTGATACCCCTTCTCCAGGGTCTTGCGCAAACACAAAAACCAGGCCTCGGGCAAGTCCCGTGCCTTGATAAGGGTAATGTCCATTAATCCTGACCTCTGCTGAAAATCCAAACCATGCGGAAAAGATTGAGGTAATTATAAACCAGGAGGCAGTTAATGCCAACCCCCAGCGTCCCTCTGAATAGAATTATGATGTGATGCGGAACCGTATTGAATCATGCAATGAGGCGAAATATAATGGTGCTTGTGTCGGCTAGCGGTTTTCGCGCACAATCTGGTGCCCTTGACACCTAAACGGGATGAGGTGGAGCGGTTCTGGAGACTTGCCGCCGAGAGGTGCTTATGATAACGTCCATGCTGACCAGGCAGGAAAAAAGAAAACGGATAATCGATCTAGCCAGGCGGCGCCAGCGCCCGGGATCAGGCAGTCCCATAGCATTTTTGAAGGAAAGGACCGCGGTGATTAATTACCCTGACCTTTCGCCGGTTTTGGGCCCGATCCCCTGGGCGGTAGTCGGAGGTGTAGCCACGCGCCTCTACATGCCGGAGAGGGTGACGCAAGATCTGTCCATAGTCATACGCGAGCCCGATTCCGGAGAAGTGCAGGGAAGATTGGCAGGTGCGGGTTTCAAGCGGCAGGGACCTCTTTCCGTGGGAGGCTGGTCATGGCTGACACCGGACGGCAGGACGCTGGACACAGTGGAGAGCTCTGAAGACTGGCTGGACCAGGCGCTTGCCGAAGCCAGGAACAACAAAGACAGCCAGGGCCTGCCGGTATTGCCTTTGCCTTACCTGGTGTTGCTGAAATACCAGTCCGGTCGCCTTCAGGACCTGGCGGATATTTCCCGCATGCTGGGGCAGGCCGACCAGCCGGCCCTGGATCGGGTCCGAAAACTGTTTTCAAGCCTGTCGGCCGAAGACCGTGAAGACCTGGAAAGCCTGATCACGCTGGGACAACTTGAAATGAAGGAAGAGACATAGCTTGACCGCGAGACGTAGCCCTCCCTTCGCGGGAGGGGATTAAGGTGAGGGGGTGGAATATGTTTGAAAGAGCTGCTTCTTTTCTTTTATAATCGCTTCGCCACTGAAAGCCGCGGCTCACAGGCAGGGCCGCTTGTGGTACCGGCCAGTAGTTGCCACTTGTTACTTGTTACTTCTAACCTTGTCTCACAGTCGAGGACGTCTGTGGGTCCGGCCAGTAGTTGCCACTTGTTACTTGTTACTTGTCACTTGTTACTTCTGGCCATGTT
>JACQUA010000163.1 GCA_016210565.1 Chloroflexota bacterium | reverse complement strand
CGATTGCATCGGGACGCGAACCCACCCTACGCTACTCACTACTCACTACTCACTACTCCCCCCTTCCCCCCTTCCCCCAGCGTCACCACGGTAATGTTGTTGTTGGTATAGATGCAGATGCCCGCGGCGATCCCCAGGCTGGTGCGGGCGATCTCCTCGGCCGAAAGCTGCGAATGCCTCAGGAGGGCCTGGGCCGCCGCCTGGGCGTATCCCCCCCCCGACCCCACCGCCACCAGGTCCTCGTCCGGTTCGACCACATCTCCTTCCCCGGAGACGACCAGGATTTCGGTCCTATCCGCCACCACCAGCCAGGCCTCCAGCCGCCGCAGCACGCGGTCCGTGCGCCACTCCTTGGCCAGCTCGACCGCCGACCTTTTCAACTGCCCCGAATGCTTTTCGAGCTGGCTTTCAAATCTTTCGAAAAGCGTCAGGGCGTCGGCCACCGAGCCGGCAAAGCCGGCGATTATCTGGTCGTGGAACAGGGTGCGGACCTTTTTGGCGGTATGCTTGAAGATTACATCGCCCACCGTTATCTGCCCGTCTCCTGCGATGGCGACCTGCCCGCCGCGCTTGACCGCAAGTATCGTAGTGCCTTTAGTCATTTGACGCCCTCCCGCGTCTTTCTCCCCCGTTGCAAAAGGGGGGGGCCGATCTTTCCCCCTTTGAAAAAGGGGGAGAGAGATTTCAGCTTCCGTATTTCACCGCAACAGCGTTTCCAGGACCAGCACCGAGAATATTATCCCCAGGTACGGGAAAGCGGAGAGCTTATAGACCTTCCAGGCGTCCCGGGAATCGACCGAGACCATCAGCTTCCAGTTGGCCAGTACCATAGAAATACCCATCGCTACCGCCACAAACAGGTAGACCCAGGAAAGCGCGCCAATTGTATAGATCCAAACCGAGAGCACGAAAAGGACCCCTGACAGCGCCAGGAATATTTTCACCACGTCCTTCGTCTCCCAGGTTACCGGGAAGATGCGCACTCCCGCTCGCAGGTAGTCCTGGCGGTTGGCGACCATCACGCTCCAGACGTGCAGAGGCACCCAGAACGCCACGAGCAGGCTGAGCAGAAGAAGCGTCCAGTCGAACCGGGGACTCATGGCGAGCCAGCCTATGGCCAGGGGCGCCACCCCCGAAATCGACCCCAGCAGATGGGTCCAGGCCGTCTTCCGCCAGACCACGGCGGCCGCGGTCCCGACAACCCCGGCAACAAAGCAAACCGGGTTCAGGAACCATGCTATCACCAGCCCGGCGCCGATCAGTCCCAGGGTGAGGGGCAGCACCTTCTGCGGCGGATAAATCCGCCGCGCCGGCAGCGACCTGGTACAGGTCCGACGCATGACTCCATCCACCTCCCGGTCCAGGTAGTTGGTCAATCCGTTGACCCCTTCGCAACCCAGGGCAACGGCCAGGGTGGTCACCAGTAGCCTCTCCGGGTCGGAAATCCCCCCGCCGGCGATCACCGCCCCGCTGATCCCCAGAAAGGTCAGCAGCAGGCTTTCTCTGGGTTTGAGTACCTCAAAATAGCTGGATACGGACATCTCAGATCACCTGCGCAAGGCGACGCCTTGCGCAGCCAGGCGGACTACGGACGAGGCCACCTCTTCGATCCCCAGGCCATCGGTGGCCACCGTTGCGTGGGCCACCTGGTAGTAGGGGCGGCGCGCCTCTTTCAGGGCGGCGATCCTGCCCAGCGGGTCGTCGCCGGCCAGCAGGGGCCTTTCCTCGGGGCTGGCTGACCGCTCCCGGTCATCCAGCAGCCGCCGGTATATGGTCTCCGGGCGCGCTTCCAAACAGACCACCAGCCCCGAGTCTTTCATCAGGCGGCGGTTGGCTTCTGATATCACCACCCCGCCGCCCGTAGCCACCACCTGGTGTTCTTTGCGAAGGACCTCCTTCAGGACCCGGCTTTCGTAAGCTCGAAAGGCTTTTTCTCCTTCCCGGGAAAAGATTTCCGGTATCGCCTTGCCTGTTGTCTTCACGATCTCCCGATCCAGGTCCACAAAGCTCCAGCCCAGGCGCTCCGCGACCAGCTTCCCCACGCTGGATTTCCCCGTAAAGGAAAAACCAATCAAGATAATGTTTTTCCGCAATTCTCTACTGGCCAATGTGCCGTTTCGGTCCATATGCGACGACATGAGTCCCCGTAGCCGCACCCTTCACGGGTGCGTCTTCGGCGCAAGATTGCCACCTCACCTTAGTCCTCTCCCGCAAAGGGGAGAGGAAACCTCGAACTGACCGCCTTCAGGTATTCATCATAGTTCCGCCGGGTCTCCCACAAATGGTCTCCGCCGAACTTTTCCAGCATCGCGTCGGCCAGCGCCAGGGCCACCATCGCTTCGCCAACCACCCCCGCCGCCGGCACAATACAGATGTCGCTCCTCTCGTAGTGTGCCTTGACCACCTTCCCTGTCGCCAGGTTCACCGAAGGAAGGGGATTGGTCATGGTGGCGATGGGTTTCACCACCGCCCTGAGAACGATAGCTTCCCCGTTGGTCATTCCGCCTTCGATGCCGCCGGCGTGATTGGTCCGGCGCCGCCAGGCCCCTTTGTTCTGCGATGGAGGCTCAATCACGTCATGGGCCTCAGACCCCATGACTCCGGCCAGGGCGAAGCCGTCGCCGATCTCCACGCCTTTCACGGCATTGATGCTCATGACCGCCTGGGCGAGCCTGCCGCTGATGCGCCGGTCCCAATGGACATGGCTGCCCAACCCGGCCGGCGCCCCGGAAACGATGACTTCAAATATGCCACCGACCGTGTTGCCGGCAGCGCGGGCTTCGTCAATCGCGGCCACCATCTTCTTCGCGGCCCCGTCATCGGCGCAGCGCACCGGAGAGGACTCAACTTTGTCCCAATCAACAAGTGCCCCTTTAAGCGCGCGGTGACCCCCGATGGCCACAGTGTGGCTTCTCACGTCTATTTCGAATTCCCGCAAGAAGCGCCTGGCGATGCCGCCGGCGGCCACCCGGGCGGTGGTTTCCCGGGCGCTGGACCTTTCCAGCACCGGCCTGATATCGGTCAAATTGTACTTCAGGACGCCGGGCAGGTCGGCATGTCCCGGACGGAGGTCGGTCAAAGGCTCGATTACCTCATCGACCGGGCAGACGCTCATCACGGTTTTCCAATTATCCCAGTCGCGGTTCGGCACCAGCAAGGCGATGGGGCTGCCCATGGTCTTACCATGCCTGACGCCCGAAATGATCTCGGCGTGGTCCTTCTCGATCTTCATCCGCTCGCCGCGCCCGTGGCCGCCCTGACGCCGCCTCAGGTCCCTGGCTATGTATTCTTCGTCCAGAGGCAATCCCGCCACCATCCCCTCGACCACAATGACCAGGCCCTTACCGTGGGACTCCCCGGCAGTCAAAAATCGAAGCAATTATCTCCTTTGTTCTTCCCGTTCGGCCGTCTTTGATGAAAAAGCCACAGCATTCCGTAGCGACACCCCTTGTGGGTGTCGAAACCCATGGTGGTCATTCGCCACGACCCCGACCGGTCGGGGTCGCTACCGGCTTCACCCCAGAGCCGACCTCGCGGCTTCAAACATTATGTCCACAGGAGCCTTCTTTCCCGTCCACAGTTCAAAGGCAGCGGCCCCCTGGTAGACCAGCATGGGCAACCCGCCCAGAGTCCGGGCGCCCGCTTTCCTGGCTTCTCTCAAGAAAAGCGTCTCTGCCGGATTATACACCAGGTCGTATACCAGGGCATCCTTCGGAATCAGCCCTGGGATCAACGGCATTTGGTCCTGCTGGGACCCCTTCATTCCCAGCGAGGTGCAGTTGACCAACAGGTCGCAACCCCGCAGGACTGGCTCCAGGACTGCATCCTGCAGGACCACCGACATAACTTCCTGGCCTTTCCCGGCAAACCTTCCGAGGTCGCCCAAAAGCGATTCCGCCCTCAAAGGGCTGCGGTTGGCCACGGCGAGGAAGGCCACCCGGGACTTGATCAGTGCGTAGACAACCGCCCTGGCCGCTCCCCCCGCCCCCAGGACAACCGCCCTCTTGCCTCCGGGAGTGAACTTCCCCACTTGCTCCACGGCCTGGAGAAAGCCATAAACGTCGGTGTTGGTCCCCAGGAGCTTCTCACCCCTCTTGTAAATCACATTGACCGCGCCGACGGCCGGAGCGTCCCCATCCAGGGAATCGAGAAACGGTATCACCCGTTCCTTATGGGGCACGGTGACATTGGCGCCCCAGTTCTCTTCCCGCCGGATTTTGCGGACGGTATCCTCCAGACGGTCCTCCCTGGTCTCCCACACCACGTAGCGGGCATCGAGCCTGTGGTAGTCCAGCGCCGCCTGCTGAAATACCGGCGAAACAGAGTGCGAAAGCGGATACCCGATGATTCCTATGTAGTTCATCCCATTCCCCGATTAGTTCGCCAGCCAGTTCTCCAATTTCAGATTACCAACCTTTTGAAAGTCAGCGTCGTCGGAGACCAACGTCAGGTCGTAGGTCACCGCCGTGGCTGCAATCAAAATGTCAGCGTCCTCTACCATCTTTCCGACCTTCTTCAAGCGCGAGTATATGTCTGCCGCTCGGTCGAATATCGTCTGTTCCCCCAACCAGACAGTACCTAGCTCGGAACAAAATCGTTCGAACAATGTTATCTTAGAGTTCGCGCCAGCCGCCAGCAGCCCCCTCTTTATCTCGTAGTAGCTTATGCCATTTATGAATATTTGGGCGCCCTGAAGAAGGACGTTTTCGATCTTGTCGGCAACGGCAACGTTATTCTTCAGTAGAGCGGTTATGATGTTGGTATCAATGAGGTAATTGTTCACTGATTGAACAAGGCCCTTCTTTTCACGGCTTTTTCGAACTGTTCGATTTGGTCGGCGCTGAAGTCATTGAGTAAACCAGTAACGGATCGCACGGCATGAAGCCTGTTGGTGATCCGCTCACTGTCGGACACTCTCCCTGGATACGATAGCGGCGATTTCCGCCGTTTCGGAATTGACTTAAGGTTGGTCATCGCGGCCTCCTTGTGGGGTATAACTGCCATCTGACTTCATGGCAATTATACGCACCGGTGTACGGTTCTGTCTAGCGCCTTTGACCTTCAGCCCCTTCGCCCCACCCGCCCCAGAAGCAAATGGCCGGAGAAGCAAGCCGGTAAAGCACGGCCCTAACAAAACGGGGTCTTCTGGCTTGGTTCCGGAATGCCCGAGTACGGCTCACCTTCCACGTCCGTGCTCTGGTGCGCATGAGCCGCCGATTTTCCAGTGGGCCTGGTTCACCTTGCCATCATCAGTGGATCGCTTGAATCAGGAATATATAGTGTACCTTACCGTATAATTTGTGGTGTAGAAAGCCGCTGGGAAATCGACGTAATAGTCCCCGGTCTTCTCTGCCAGGAATTTGAAGGGAGCATTCGATGTCACTCCCAGGTCGAGCAAGACGCCGTATGATGGATCGAGTACGCGCACCGGAAATTTTTCATTCGGGTTAGCCCCCACCGTAAGCGAAACCCCACCCTCTACCCATTGTCCCGCTTTCACCGAAAATGGAATTCTGGCCCGCCCGTTATAATGCTGGCCGGTCTTTACGTCGCTTGGACCAGGGTTCATTTTGACAAAGTAGGCAACTATTTTTCTGTCTGAGTTCATGGTCACCGTCGTGGGCTTTACAAGATCGTTGTCGGTGCCGGACCATCGACTGAGGGCCCACGGGAAGGCCGGTATGGCCACAACCGTCAACCTCGTGTCTTTGTCGTAAACCTTTGCAAGAGGGGTTAGCTTCCCATCCTTGACCTCTGAGACAGAGCCGCCTTCAGCGGGATTCGCGGCGGCATCCAGGGAATAGACTTTGGTGAACGTCGCCGTCACGTTCTTGTTGCCATCCATACGGACACTGGCGGGGTTCACGGAACCGGATACACTTCCCTCCCACCGATTGAATCTCCATCCCGGGTTAGCAACGGCCGTCAACTTAACCTCAGTTCCAGCATCTAATGTGCCCCCGGCGGGTTCAACCCTCCCGCCCTCCGAAGGGTTCGCTCTTGTCTGCAGATCGTGCACTTTGACAAACGAGACCACTAGCGTTTTGTTGGAATTCATCGTCACTGTGGTACGGTCCGAGCTTCCAGACACATCGCCTCCCCAACCCTTGAACCTATAGCTGTCAGCCGGAATAGCCACTGGCGCGACCGCTGTTCCTTCATCGTAGGTCCCGCTCGCTGGCTCAACCTTCCCTCCCTCTGCGGGCTCCACCTTCGTTTGGAGGGCTGTAGACCCTGACAAACGAGGCAAATACCCTCGTGTCCTTGTCGAACGGAAAGGTCCTGGGGTTCTCCAACCCGGAGATATTGTCTCCTCCCCAGCCGCTGAACCTGTAACCCGCGGCCGGGGTAGCAACCAGCGTGACCGTTGCCGTCTTTCCCACATCGTACGTCCCGCTGGACGGGTTCACAGTCCCCCCGTTCGGCGGAGCCGAGGAAGCCGACAAAGAGAACGTTGGGATGAACCTGGCAACAACATGCTTGTTGCCGTCCATCAGGAGTTGCAGCAACGGGGATTCACCCGAGGCGCTCCCTTCCCAGCGTTCAAACCTGTGCCCCGGGGACGGAGCGGCCGTGACACGCACCGTTACCCCTCTGTCATACATCCCCGAAGCCGGACTGACGCTGCCGCCGGCACCCGGCTCGACTGAGGAGGTCAGCTTGACCGTGCCACACCCGCTTACTGCCAGGCCCAATCCAAGAAAAAGGACAAGCAGAAAAATGGTTTGCCCAATGCCGGGGAATTTGCGCCTGTTTGCCCTCCTTGTGTGATGGCTTCGAGGCGAACCAGTCGAACCAAACGATTGACACATCCTGGCAATTCATCCGTAGGATTTTTTGTTCCGCGATCACGAACCGGACACCGGAATTCCCGCTGGACTCACAAGGTTTAAACCATCGTTAATCGACAACTGGCCCTTCGCTTGGCTCAGGGCTTCGGCGGGTGACAGCCTATTGAACGGCGCCACGCCATTTTTGCATTTTCAGTTGTCATTTTTCATTTTGGTTTTTGATATTTGATTCTAGTTCCGGTTTGTCCTCATTACCGGGCAGGCCATCGAGGTAGCCCTGCAAGATGTAAGCCGCGGCTTCAGCGTCCCTTCGCTCCCGGCGCTTTTCCCTCCTGGCGCCGGCTTCCCGCATCATTCGTTCTACTGAGGAGGTCGAGAACCGCTCGTCCTGGAATTCAATGGGGACCGCCGTCGCCCGGGAAAGCAGACCGGCAAACTCCTGCACTTTGACAGCCTGCGGGCCGACTTCTCCGCTCAGGGAACGGGGCAACCCAACTACGATCCGGCCGATATCCTGCTGCCGGACGATTTCAGCTATTGCTGCTACGGCCTCTTGAGGCTCCGAAAACTCCAGGGTCTTCAGGGGCAACGCCATAACGCCGCCGGGGCTGCTGATCGCAACCCCGATGCGTTTTTCGCCGACATCCAGGCCGAGATACCTTCTGTCACTGCTCAAGGGCGCCTACAATAGTATTCTTTGCACCCGGCCGGAAAAGCTGCGATCAAATGACGAATGACGACCCCCGACTTGGTCGGGGGCGAATGACGAATCAATCACCCATCCCGACGAGTCGGGACCATCAAAAATGAAAACGGCGTGCGCTGTCATTCTGAGCGAAGAGAGCGCAGTCCCGATAGAATCGGGATAGTCGAAGAATCCT
>JACQUA010000170.1 GCA_016210565.1 Chloroflexota bacterium | reverse complement strand
GTTAGGACCAGGTCGGCGCTTGGCAACACCCGTACAGCAACTTCAGTACGGCCTCAATTTCGGAGCTGCAGTCATTCTCTAATGTTCAGGCCCGCAGGTTTGCTCGCCACCCAGGTTGCTCCTACCGCTATGTACGTTTTCTGTGTAAACCGACATGTACACTTTAGGGTTCGGTGGGCATTCCAAGGCTTTCGCTTTGGCCCTCAGTCCGACTCCCATAGTGTCACCTCCGGTCTTCACCCGTTACACAGGGCAGCCATGGCTATTACGTCCGAGCAGTACACGAGTCGTTACCTTCCCGAGCTTCGGAAATGCTAGCCGACCGAATCGGGCAATTGACGGCTGGGGACTTCCACCCCATAAGATCCGCAGCCTTGTCGGCTGCTCCCCTAACTGTTCCGCTACCCGCTCTAATCCATAGGTTTGGGCCAATTTTTTTTGGACTGACGAACAATGGGAGATCATGCAGCTGGTGCTCATGTCTCCCTGGAGAACAATGGCTTCCTTTATATCGGAGAGTTCTTCCAGCAGGGCCGGAATGCTCATCAAGGTCTTCTTGTCCACAGAAGCTTTGAATTCCAAGAGCCTTAGCAGAAGCAACCCCAAGACACAGATGAAGGCATGGACCCGAATCTTCTGGTCGGTCCAGTGGTACATGGGGGTAAAGCTGATGGAGGTCGGATCGTGCATCCGTTTGAAGTAGTCCTCGACCGTGTTCTTGCCCCGGTAAAGGGAGACGATCTCGTCGGTGGAGAGTTCGTCCCGATCGGTGAAGAGGATCGTCTTGCCAAAAAAGAGGCGCCTGTGGCGGTAGATCCGATACCAGTTATTGGCTGTGCGGACCTTGTGGTGGGACTTCTGGGGTAAGGTGACCTTCAGCAGCCCCTGCACTCGGTAGTGCGCCAGCAGGAGTTGAACCTTCTGGGAGGGCTTTTTGACCTTGGCCCAGTTGACCTCCTCCAGGGCGGCTTGAGCCTTTTCCAGGTGCTTTTGTTGGGAATAACATTTCTTTCGGTAGAGGGCCGCGTTGTAAGTGACCACCACCGTCCGGTTGGCCCCGAAGACCTCCTTCTGGGTACGGTAGGCCTTCAAGGGCTCCTCTTCCCCACTTTCGGCAGGCAAGGGGAGATCCTGGTAGTTGGAGAAGTCCACCCGCAGCAGGTCCTTATGTTGAGAGGGGACCAGGCTGCAGATGAAGGAGACCTCCGGCCGCTTCTCCAGGAGCTCAAGATTGGGGTGGGAGTTGTTCCCTTTGTCGAAGACCAGGATGATCTTGCCTGCTCCTCGGCTGAGCTTGAGCCATCGGTCGATCAGGGCGGGGATGACCTTCGGGAAGAGCTTGGCATCATGGGTGGAGCCACAGTAGACCTTGTGTAGCAGCGGAAGCCCCAGGCTGCGGGTAACAGCCAGGGGCAACCCAGTGGGGGAAAAAGGGGACAGGCTACTTTTAATGTAAAGAATGGACATAACCAATGCCGAGAGTTGTTAAAGGTAAGACGACCATGCTAAAACGTATCTTTGATTTTGTGGGATCTTTAGTCGGACTACTGATATTTTCCCCTCTGCTTCTCCTTCTCGCTCTTTTGATCAAACTTGAAGACAGGGGACCAGTCTTCTACCGCGGTGTGCGGGTTGGGCGTTATGGTAAGCCGTTCCGGATGTTTAAGTTTCGGAGCATGGTTCCCAATGCCGATAAGATTGGAGGATCATCTACCGCGGACAATGACCCCCGGATTACACGAATTGGTAAATTCCTGCGCAAATACAAACTCGATGAGATTCCGCAGCTTCTCAGTGTGTTGATCGGGGATATGAGCATCGTCGGCCCCCGTCCAGAGGTCCAGCATTATGTGAGCCTGTTCACCGAAGAGGAGCGGGCGATCCTTAATGTACGTCCTGGAATTACGGACTGGGCCACGCTTTGGAATCCGGATGAGGGGGCAGTCCTGGCCGGCAGTCCGGATCCCGAGAAAACGTATATGGAAAAGATCCGGCCGGAGAAGATCCGGCTCCAACTCGAATACGTTCGGAAGCGGTCGTCCTGGACAGACGTCACGATTATCTTTCAGACGTTGGTAGCGGTTATTTTCCGAGTGAAGCCCCGCGCGATGGATGCGCTCGACGGGAAAGGATAAAATGCGCATGGAAGTTAATTTGAATGAAGTGACCCCCGCTCTATTACAGGCCATGTATACGACAATGCTGAGAATTCGCCTGTTCGAAGAGCGAGCCGCTGATCTGGTAGAAGCAGGAGAGATCAAGACCCCTTGCCATCTCTACATCGGACAAGAGGCGGTAGCGACCGGCGTCTGCGCCGCATTGGAGAAAGAGGACTATGTCTGGGGAGGCCATCGCTCGCATGGACACTACCTGGCGAAGGGAGGAGATCTGCGGGCGATGATGGCCGAACTGTACGGCAAAGTGACCGGCTGCTCGAAAGGGCGCGGGGGCTCGATGCACCTGGTGGCACCAGAAGTGGGCATTCTCGGGACGGTCCCGCTGGTTGCGGCTACCATTCCCCTGGCCGTTGGGGCTGCTCTAGCGTCGAAACTGCGGGGCGATCGAAGGGTCTCCGTGTCCTTTTTCGGCGATGGTGCAACGGAGGAGGGTCATTTTCATGAGTCCGTCAACCTGGCGGCGCTTTATCGATTGCCCGTCATCTTCGTCTGTGAGAATAATTTTTACGCCAGCCATTTGCACCTCTTGCAGCGCCGCGCTGAAGACAACATTTACAAGGCCGGCGAGTAGCACGGTATTCCAGGGGTTTGTCTGGATGTGAACGACGTGATCGCGGTCTACCGGACTGCGGTGAAGGCGGTTGATCGCGCGCGTAACGACGATGGGCCGACGCTGCTGGAATGCCGCACGTACCGCTGGCGGGGCCATGTCGGACCTGCCTGGGATATGGATGTTGGCGTCAAACGGAAGGACGAGCTGAAGGATTGGCTACCCAAAGATCCGCTGGCACAACTTCGCTCGTTTTTAATGGAGTTGGGCCTATCGAGAAAAGAGCTCGATTGCACGGAACAAGAAATTCGAGAGGAGATAGAGGAGGCTGTACTTTTCGCCCGTAAGTCTCCATATCCTGGAGAGGACGAACTGCTCGACCACCTTTTTGTAAAGACGGAGCCCAACCATGAGATTACTTAGCTACGTCCAGGCAATCCGTGAGGCTCATGCTCAGTTACTCCAAAGCGATCCACGTGTATTCCTGATTGGACAGGGCTTGTGGAGCCCATGGTATGCAGGCGCCAGCTTGCAGGATATTGATAAGGAGTTTGGCCGCTATCGCGTCATCGACTCCCCGGTCTCTGAAAACGCCACGACGGGCGCCGCCATCGGTGCAGCCCTGGCCGGAATGCGCCCGATCGTATTTCATCCCCGAATGGATTTCATGTTACTGGCGGTAGATCCGATCGTCAACCAGGCCGCTAACTGGTCGTACCTGTTCGCTGGACAGGTCAATGTGCCGGTCGTTATTCGATCGGTCATCAACCGAGGCGGTGAGCAAGGGGCCCAGCACTCCCAGGCTCTGCAAGCGATATTCATGCATGTACCCGGCTTGAAGGTGGTTATGCCCAGTACACCTTATGATGCAAAGGGATTGCTGGTTGCAGCCATCAACGATGGCAACCCAGTGATGTATATCGATGATCGATGGCTTTACGATGATCTTGGTGAGGTGCCCGAAGAGATCTATTCGGTGCCAATCGGTAAGGCTGTCGTGCGTCGAGAAGGGACAGAGGTCACTATCGTTGCGACCTCGTACATAGCCGCACAATCGGTGAGAGCCGTGGAAATCCTGGCAGAGCAAGGCATCGATGCGGAGTTGATTGACCTGCGCTCGATCAAGCCATGGGACTGTGAGCTTGTATGCTCCTCCGTCAGAAAGACGGGAAGGGTTGTTATTGTTGACGCAGCATGGGGATGCTGCGGAGTAGCAGCAGAAGTTGCAGCGACTATAGCAGGCCAGTCTTTATTTTTTCTTAAAGCACCTATCGTACGCGTAACACTTCCAGACGTTCCTGCTCCTATGAGTGCTTCATTGGAAAAAATATACTATCTCAATGTTGATGATGTCGTGATTGCAGTAGAGAAACTACTATCCGCAAAGGAACAAAGGAGAAATGATGGCTCACAAAGTTCCGTTTGTCGATCCAATAACACACTATCAAAAGCTAAAACCCGAGATTGATGCTGCGATCATTGATTGTCTTTCCAAAGGAGACTTGATTTACCGACAACAATTACGAGAATTTGAAGAGAAGTTAGCATCCTTTGTTGGTGTCAAATATGCCGTAGGGGTTAATAGTGGATATCATGCCTTACATTTCTCGCTATTAGCAGCTGGTATTGGGCCAGGGGATGAGGTGATTACTGTCGCTCATACCTTCGTGGCTACGGTCTCCGCGATCATCCATTGCGGGGCCAAGCCGATCCTGGTGGATGTCAGGAACGATTACAATATGGATCCCGATCAGGTGGAACGGGCGATCACCCCAAAAACCAAGGCCTTGCTTCCCGTCCACCTCAATGGGCGGGTCTGCGAGATGGATCGCATCATGGCACTCGCTGATAAATATGAGCTTGTCGTGATCGAGGATGCCGCTCAGGCTTTAGGGGCAACTTATAAGGGGAAAAAGACGGGAAGCTTTGGTATAGCGGGCTGTTTTAGTTTCTATCCCTTCAAAGTCTTGGGCGGATTTGGCGATGGAGGCGCCATTACAACCAATGACCCCGATGTCGCCCGCATGGCTAGCCTGTTGCGCTACAACGGGGAGGACCGGGAGACGGGAGAGTATCACTATCATGGATATACGGCCCTCCTGGACAACGTCCAGGCAGCAGTGCTGGATGTGAAACTACGTTACCTTCCTCAGTGGATAGAATATCGTCGCAAGATCGCGGCATGCTATCGGCAAGGGCTCGAAGGCATTGCAGAATTGCAGCTACCTCATTTCAGTGAGAAACATCACTTCGACATCTTCCAGAACTATGTCATAAAAACCAAAGAGCGAGATAGGCTGCGAGAGCATCTGAAGGCCCAGGGAGTAGAGACCTTGGTACACTGGCCAAAGCCCATGTGGCGCCATCAAGGTCTTGCCTTAGAGGATCCACATCTGCCGGAAACAGAGCGCATCTGCGAGGAAGTGATCTCCCTCCCTATGAGTGCCGAGACCACTCAAGAGCAGGTAGAGATTACGGTACAGTGCATTCGGGAGTTCTTTGCCCAATAACTTCTGGAAAGAATTTAAGGACCGGCAGGCTGGGAAAGAAAGAGAGGAGGCGCCGTGTCTCTTTCATTGAGTAAAAGAGCCGAACAGATCGTACAGGCCGAAATTCGCGCAATGACGATCGAATGTGAGCGGGTGGGTGGTATCAATCTAGCTCAGGGGGTATGTGACACAGAGGTCCCTCTCCCCGTGCGCAGGGGTGCACAGGTTGCTATCGATCAAGGGGTGAATAGCTACACTCGTTTTGACGGTCTGGCCGAGCTGCGTGAGGCAATCGCCCAAAAGATGCATGATTACAACGGCATTAAAGCTGACCCAGAGACAGAGATTACAGTAAGTGCAGGATCGACCGGGTCTTTCTATTGTGCATGCCTGGCGCTCCTCAATCCAGGGGATGAAGTAATTTTATTCGAGCCATATTATGGCTATCATATCAATACATTGCTCGCCGTCGAAGCAATCCCTGCCTATGTAACCATGCGCCCTCCAGACTGGACCTTTACGCCCGGGGACATGGAGAAAGCAATTACACCGAAGACGAAAGGGATTATGGTCAACACGCCGGCCAATCCTTCGGGTAAAGTCTTTAATCGCACTGAACTGGAGTGGATTGCTGATTTCGCCTTACGTCACGATCTCTTCGTTTTTACTGACGAAATCTACGAATATTTTCTCTATGATGGCCGGGATCACATCAGCCCTGGATCACTGCCAGGAATGGCCGACCGCACCATCACCATTTCTGGTTTCTCGAAGACCTTCAGCATAACGGGCTGGCGGATCGGCTACAGCATCAGTCATGCGCGATGGGCACAAATGATCGGATATATGAACGATCTGGTCTATGTCTGCGCTCCAGCCCCCCTCCAACATGGGGTCGCGGTGGGAATCAGGGATCTCATGCCCGGGTTTTATCGCGAGCTTGCTGCAGAGTACGAGAGGAAGCGCGATCGGGTCTGCATGGCATTGCAACGGGCAGGCCTTCCTCCTTTCGTCCCCCAGGGGGCTTACTACGTCTTGGCCGACGTGTCGCGCCTGTCGGGGAAAACGAGCAAGGAGAAAGCGATGCATCTACTTTCCCAAACCGGCGTGGCCAGCGTGCCCGGCGAGGCCTTCTTTCATGGCGCAGATGGGCAATCCCTGGTCCGCTTCTGCTTCGCCAAGACGGATGAAGAGCTAGAGGAGGCGTGTCGAAGGATCGAACGTCTGGCCTGAGATAATTCCGCATGTTAGCCAAAGAACACCTTCATCCAAGGAGCGGTTGTGATTGGGCATAAGTCGATGGATTACACCTCGGTAACCGAAGCTCCGGGAAATCATATTACGCGTGAAGCACTTACCATGATGTGCACGCGTTACGCATATGCGGCCGCCCTCTGCGAAGGCAAAGATGTGTTGGAGGTGGCCTGCGGTGCAGGCCAAGGCTTAGGATATCTAGCCAAGAGGGCCAGGCGGGTGGTCGGAGGGGATTATACGGAACAGCTCCTCCAAATAGCCCAGCATCACTATAGAGATAAGATCCCTCTCATGCGGCTGGATGCTCATGTTTTGCCATTTCGGGACTCCTGCTTTGACGTAGTCATTCTTTACGAAGCCATTTACTATTTACCCCACCCTAGTCGGTTCTTGGAAGAATGCCGTCGTGTCCTGCGAGATGAAGGTGTCCTTCTGATTTGCACCATCAATAGAGAGTGGTCCGAGTTTAATCCAAGCCCATTCAGCACGCGATACTTCTCGGCCCAAGAGCTATCCGAACTGCTGCAAGAGCACCAGTTTCGGGTCGAAATTTACGGCGCATTCCCAGTAAAGAGCGAATCCGTCAGGGATCTTGTGGTGTCGTTCATCAGGCGGACCGCAGTCGCCCTCCATCTCATACCAAAGACGATGAAAGGCAAGGAACTTCTAAAACGACTCTTCCTGGGCAGGCTTGTTCCAATGCCGGCAGAGATAGCAGATGGAATGGCAGATTATGCCCCACCCAGGCATCTTTCATCCGATTCGATGAGCGCTCAGTATAAGGTCCTTTATGCTCTCGCCCATGTTTACTAAGCCAAGCACGGCCAGAGGAGTCGCTATGATCCAAACCATGCACAAATACCGCCGCCCGCTCATCGTGGTCCTCCATATGGCCCTGGCCGTGCTGGCCAACTACCTGGCCTTCTGGCTTCGGTTCGACGGGGTAATTCCGGATCAGGAGATGGCGCTCTGGCTGCTGATGCTCCCATGGCTGGTAGCAACCCGGGGGCTGGCGTTCATCCCGTTCCGGCTCTACGAGGGGCTGTGGCGCTATACCGGCATCTGGGACCTGCGCAATATTATCGTGGGGGTG
This sequence comes from Chloroflexota bacterium, assembly GCA_016210565.1. Classification (GTDB taxonomy): domain Bacteria; phylum Chloroflexota; class Dehalococcoidia; order JACQUA01; family JACQUA01; genus JACQUA01. Next base: position 140 of record JACQUA010000170.1, on the reverse strand, counting down.
CTCTCCAGCACGCTCGGGTTCTATCTGCTGCTCCATTGGGGTCTCGGCCTGACGGGCTATCCCCGGTCCATCTTCATCATCGACGCGCTCCTCCTGTTCGTCTTCCTGGGAGGGATCCGCCTGGCCCGCCGGTTCTACCG
>JACQUA010000152.1 GCA_016210565.1 Chloroflexota bacterium | reverse complement strand
TCGGGAATGAGGTCGATGTCCGGCTCGCCGAAGATCACGAAAAGGTTCCCCTTGCCAGTGTTCTTGAGGTCTTCGGCCATGTGCAGATCGGCATTCATGCGGGCCTTGAGCACGGGGATGCGGCCCAACTTGTTGAACTCCGTGGCGTGCGCCTCGTAGTTGAAGGCACAGGCGATGAGCACGTCAAACCCGGAATCGCCCGCCTCGCGGGCGGCGGCGACAAGGTCGGCGCGCTGGACGGTGCCGAACTCAGGGCCGATGAAGATGGCGGCGCGCTTCTCGGTCTCGCCCTCCAGGTAGCGGCCTTCGGCGCAGACCAGGTCACCGGGCCAAGGCGTCAGAGAGCTGAAGGTGATCCGGTCCTCCTTGTGCGCCTGCTGCACGCCGGCGGTCTTGAGATTGTCCAGAATCATCTGGGGGAAGGACTGCCTGGCTCCGTATTCGCTGCTGCCCTCCTTGACCTTCAGCGGGTCAATCAACTCATCGTTCTCATCCACGCCCAGCACACGGTGGGGGCTGAGGCTCTCCACGGTGAAGGGGCCGGCCACGCGGACCTTCTTTTTGTCGTCGTAGGGCTTGTCGTAGAGGTATTCAAACTCGGCCTTGGCGGCGATGGACTTGTCAACCTCTTGCTGCCGGGCGATGCGGGCCTGCCACCAGCCGGCATGCAGCTTCTTCGCCTCGTCCGGCCATTTGGCATCGGCCTCGCGCGGAATTTCCCAATCCTGCCTCTGATTCTTGAGCGCGTCGTTCAGTGACTCGCGCAGCGGCTCCAACTTCGCCTGCCACGTGTCCCAGATGACATCGATCTCGGCGTTCTTGGAGATCGAATCGAGTGACACGTTGGCGGTTCGCTCATTGACGAATCCGTGTCTGACACTGCCACACGTCGGTTTTGTGCTCGGTGCGGTCTTCGCGATTTCTGCTTCCTTGATCTGGCCTTCGCGGGAATCGGCGAGCAGGTAAAACGGATAGCGCGCGCCCATGATACGGGCACGGGCCAGCGCCAGCGCCACCCGCGAGGTATCAATGGTTATCCAGCGGCGGCCCCATTGCTCGGCGACCGTGGTAGTGGTGCCGGAACCGCAGGTTGGGTCGAGCACAAGGTCGCCGGGGTCAGTCGTCATGAGAATGCATCGTTCAACTACCTTGGTCGAAGTCTGAACGACGTAGACCATGTCCGTTTCCCCCCGAGTATCTGTCCAGAGATTGCTGATTGGGGAAAACGCGAAATCGTTGAGATACCTTTTCAGTATTCGCTGGCCGACATGAGGAAGCAATCTCCGGGCGCAGGCAATACGCTTTAGACCATCGCTCGCGAATTTGAAATGGTATCGAGGCGCACACGGGACTGTAACCGGTCCGTGCTCGGACACCCAACTGAATGACTTTGGAGCATTCTCGGAGTCACCCGCAGAGAAGAGACTGTAGGTGGCAAAAATCCTGTCTCCTTCTGGAAGCAGCGAAAAATCGCTCATTTCATCGGAGGTCGCCGGGCGATATGTCCATTCGGCAGTCTCCACCCGCTTGTATTCAGCGGCTCCTTCTTCCCCGGGCTGTTTAGCAAAGTAAAGTTGATGAAACTTTGCGGCCTGTTTGTTCTTTGCATACCACAGGAGGTAATCGTTCGTTCTTCCGATGAAGCCAGACCCTTGGCTCGCTGTCTTCTGAAACGAAATTTCAGACACGAAATTCTTCTCGTCGAACATCTCGTCGAGCAACGCCCGCACTCTGTGGACATTTTCATCGCCGATCTGGACAAAGATGGAGCCGGAATCGGTGAGGAGATCGCGGGCGACGGTGAGGCGGTCGCGCAGGTAGGTAAGGTAGCTGTGGATGCCGTCGCGCCAGGTGTCGCGGAAGGCTTTGACCTGCTCGGGCTCGCGGGTGATGTGGCCGGCGTTGCCGTCCTTCACGTCGCGGCTGGTGGTGGACCATTGGAAATTGCTGTTGAACTTGATGCCGTAGGGCGGGTCAAGGTAGATGCACTGCACCTTGCCACGGAGGCCCTCGCGCTCGGCCAGGCTGGCCATGACCTGGAGGGAGTCGCCGAGGATCATGCGGTTGGACCAGTTCTGATCGTGCTGGTAGAACTCGGTCTTGTCCGCGCCCCTGGGCATGCCGTTGAAGTCGGCGAAGAGGTCGGTCTGGAAACCGGGAGTCTGTGACCTGGACTCCTTGGTCTGGCTGAGGAGGTCATCAATCAGCACCTTGGGGTGGACCTTTTCCTGAATATAGAGAGGCGGGGCGTGGACGGCGAGTTCAGACCAATCCCGCGGGTCTTTGCCGCGCCAGACGAGTTGGGGATCGAGATCGCGGTCGCAGCGTTCGTAAGCGACGCGCATGGGGCTCTGCTCCGCCGGCTTGACGACAGACTGGAGCTCAGCGGTAGGGATGTTCTTCCGCCTGGCTTCGTCGTGCTTGATCGTTTCGACCGATTTCCCGACCTTGGGTGCAGTGGGTTTCTTAGCCATCATAATTATGCACTCCCCGCTGAGATGCCGCTGTCGCGGGCAACTTCTTCACTGAGTTCTTCGCCTTCTTCGGGCACATCCACTACTTCGTTGACTGGATGACCGGTGGCGTTGCCAATGAGTGTCAGCAGGGCCTTGTGCCTTTCTGCCATGAAAGACGTAAAGTTATCGGCTCGCAGGTCAGCTGGTGAAATGAAGTGTGACCTGAGATAGCTGTCAAGCACGGCCGGTGCGATTGGCGGGTCCTCAATCTTCCCACCTGCACCGTTCTTGCCAGTCTCTAGCTTCGCTAAGTATTCAGATGGGGGAACGCCCCCGATGATCCGGTTGGTGCGGTAGCTAAGTGGTGTCTTGTTGATGACCGTGTCGTAAATCTTGATCTCGATTTTCTGGGCTTCGCACCATTTTTGCGGAAAGATATGGTGGATATCTACGCCTTCATCAAAAAACACAGCCTGATCGTAGCTCTGGCCACTGCGAAAGTCCTTCGCTCCTTCACGCATGAGTAGGGCGTGGATGCCCTTATAGGCGGCAGAAAGCCGGGTTCTCATGGTCAGCAAACGATCCCCCCGAAAGACACTTTCACTGACTGTCGCTGGCTCAGGCCCACCTTGGAGCCATGCAGGCACTTCAACAACGTCCTTCGCAAATCTGCTTTCTACTGCGCCCCCGTATAGTTCCCCAAAGATTCCGCACCAAAACCACCGGGTGATTTTTGCCATGTTCCCAGCATGTTCGGCCTTGTCTCCAATCTCGGCAAATATCGCGGCGAGAGGGACCAACTGAGTCTGGTATGGAAGATCAATAACGCGATAGATGTTCTGCTGCCGCAGAAACTTTACGGCCATCTTGAAGCCGTCCTCCACCTCGTAACGGTATGAGAGGTAGGCTTCGAGCGGCAAATGCAGCAACGACTGGCGGGTAGCACGCACCGCAGGGAGTTCATTTTCGCTCGCGCCGCGGGCGGCCTTGTCAGCCCTGACTTCCTTTGTATGCCGCAAAGCAACAGCCTGAAGAAAGTCCGTGCTCGCGATTTTTGACAGTACGCCAACCTGCTGATCCGCCGCGCGACCAAATTCCGCAAGGCGAGCCTGGAAACCCTTTTTGCCGTCAGCTCCAAGCCAGTCATCCCGGAGTTTGTGGCCTTGCGCAGCATACATAGCGGTCAGCAACTCGAAAGCATCAAGGGCTTTGCCGCCCGTGTTCACCTTTTCAAACACGAGACAAACCGCTTCGCGCGAAGTGTCATGGGCAAGTGCGATGACGGGCACCTGGTAGGACTTGAAGTTCTGCAAGACTTCATTCTTGAACCTCTTGAACATCTCGCGCTTGGCAGTATCACCTCTGGGGGACCAGTATTCCCAAAAACCGTCCTGCCATTCGTCCCAGTCGAACACCCGATTTAACGGGAACATCAGCTTCTCGAACTCGTGCTGAGATTGGGATAGGTCGAGAAGGATGTCTTTGTCGAAGTTAGTCTTGATGCATCGGTTTTCAGGGATGGAGAAGATGGCTTCGTCGCGATCCGCATTGGCCTGGATTGCCTTCTGAATGTCGATGTAGAACCACCGATTCACCAGCTTGTTCTTGGGCGTGATGGTATGAACCACATCCCGTCTCAGGCACGCTTGGTAAAGAGATGTCATCCGCTGCTGGCCATCCAGCAGCAGTTCTTCAGGTGTCATCGCCTTGGCTGCCGGCGGCGCGCCTTCAACAGGGCGGTAAGCAAAGACGATGGAGTCCGACTTAGATTCCAAGGTCATCAACGCACCGATTGGAAACGCACCGGAGACCGAGGCAATCAGACTCATGATTCTGTCTTCTCCCCATACCCAACTGCGTTGAAAGTCCGGCAATTGAATTGTGCCATCCGCACATTGACGAAGCAGCGATTCAAGGGCAACCGGGTTAGTCTTAAAGGCGGTTTTAGACATCGGTCTCAAATCTCCTGGGAATACGTACTGATCATCTTGTCAAATTGGCCCGCAACTTTGGCGCCGAAGTCGATCGCGATCCGATAGACTTCAAGGACTTATTCTTCTTGGCCATAATGCTCACTCGTCTTGTTTTTTCAGCCTCTTGCGCGTAGATGACTCAGGGATCTGCTTGAAGTTGTCCCTGATGGAAACGCGCTTGCCGGATTTTCCCTCCAGGTCATGCCGCGCACTGCCCGCCACGGCCCCGCCTTCTGATGCGGCGTCGAGGTTCTCGTCATAGCCCCGGGCGTTCTTGTTGCGGGCAATCTCGGTCGTGGAAGCCTCCCCCAGCATGGTAAAGATCAACTCCAGGTCAGTCATGTGGTCGCGCAGGTTGTCGCCTGGCTTTTCCAGGTTCTTGAATTGCTTGTATTCCGACGGTGTCATTCCGAAAGTAGCGCGGCTGATTTCGGACGTGAGGATGGCATATTCCACTTGCTCCTTGACGCCTCGGTTCTTCCATTCGTTAGTCAATTCGTCTCGGACGGCGATGCCGCGCATCCGCTTTTCGATCCACTCATCGCTGTAGCCCTTGGCCCGGTAAACCTCACGCATCCGTTTCGCGGCCAGTTCAGGATTCTCTATCTCCTCCAGCCGCTCGGAGCCGACCTTTGCCAGCCAGCGCTTGAACGGCTCAGCTTTGGGCGAGGGAATGGATTGAATAATCCGTAAAAGACCTTCGACATTGGCACACTGGGTCTTGCGCCGTTTGCCGTCTGGCGCAATTAGTTCAAGGGGGGGACAAATTGTCCCCCAGATGGCATCCAACGCCTGCTCACGCTTCCGCATCTTCTTTATGTAGTCTTTGACGTTTGCGGAATCTGTCAGTACTTCGACCACGTCGGACACAGAAAAATACCACTTCT
>JACQUA010000017.1 GCA_016210565.1 Chloroflexota bacterium | reverse complement strand
GACTTGGTCACGGCGTTGACCGCGCCGGCCGGCAACTGCCCGTATTGGGCGGAAAGGGCGCTGGTTTCCACCTTGAACTCCTGCAGCGCGTCCGGGAACGGCAGCGGAGCATTCAGGTGACCGTACGGATCATTATGGCTGCCCCCGTCCAGCCGCCAACTCAGGGCATTGTCCCCGCCGCCGGCGACGGAAAGCCCCGGGGCCGGGTAGCCAAGATATGCACCGGAAAGATTTGTACCGCGAAAGAGCTGGGAGCCCTGGTTGGCCGGCGCCGACAGCGTGATCAGTTCCGTGACCTGACGGCCCGCCAGCGGCAACGCCAACACGCGGGCATTATCCATGACTTGACCGACGCCCGTGCCGCGGGTCTCCACCATGAGGGCATCGGCTTGAACTTCCACGAGCTCGGCGATCGCGCCTAACCGCAACACCGCGTCGATGGCCGGGTTGCTGCCGACCTGGAGGGTGATTCCGGTCTGCACATAGGTCCGAAACTTCGGCAGTGAGGCCTCTAAACGGTAAGGACCGACCGGCAGGTTCGGTATAACGTAGCCTCCGGTTTCATTGGTGATCCCGGTCCGCGTGATTCCAGTAGCGGTTTGCGTCACGGTCACCTCCACGCCCGTTAGGACCAACCCGGTTTCATCTCGTACCGTGCCACTGATCTGAGCCGTTGCCTGCGCATCGAGTTCAGCGTAGGGAAATACAGTCAGCAACAACGCAAGTGACACGGTAGCAACCGTGGCAATCATCGGGGACCTGAGAGTCCGCTGACGTCTTCCTACACCGCTTCCACCTCGTGAATTCATTTTCTTACTCTCCCAATGTAGTTATTTGCATGCGGGCTAGAGCCGGCGGAGCGAGAACTCGCCTTTAGCGCCGCCGGAAGTCCACGTTCCCGCGATCCTGCGGTTTGCGGCGAGGAGATTTTGAATCGTGCCCTCAAAAACGAGCCGATCGGCGCCGCCGGTCTTGTTTGGCGCATCCACTTCAAAGCGGACCATGAATTTCGGCGGTATCGAACCTGCCTTTGCGTATTGAATATCGGTAAGTGCGCGTCCGGGCGGATTCACGGCAAACGTGACGTCCAATGTTGCGGTCTTTATCGGCATCGCGTCCGGGCCGGGATTGACTAACCCCGTGATCTTTTGACCGTCCCAGCGCATCACGACGGTAAGGTCGCGCCCCGGGTTGCCTGCCGTTCCGAATTCACCGTACCAGGCGCCGGTCAGCGGGTGTCCTTCCTGAGCCGCGGCAGGCGCCGTCAGAGTGAGAACGGCCGCCAAAATAAGAGACAAGCGTGCTCCTTTCATTTGCGTGTACCTCCCTATGGACTCTAGGGAACGAAGAAACGGCTGTAATCCACCTCTTGTTGGGTGCGGCCGGCCTGTGTCTCCCGAGTGACGTTGTGATCCTGACAAATGTATTCGTATAACTCGACGCCCGGCGCCAACGTCCATGCCACCAGTCTCGTCGTGAATGGCCTCGTGAGAGCGCCCGGATCGTCGATCGTCGCTTGATAGTGCATGGTAGTCAGGTCCACGCGAGTGAAGCGCTCGATGAGTCTCAACTGTTCTGTATGCGGCGTTCCGCGGTCGAACCAGAATTTTTCATTGAAACCCCGGCTCTCGACGACGAGCGTATCGCCCTCCCAATGGCCGATCGAATACCCGTGGTAGGTCGGAGTGATCTTTTCAGGAAACGCGCGGCCATCCATGTAGATGATCCGATAGGAAGCGCCGGCTTCGTGATCCATGATGTAGAAGCGCTGCATGTCGCGAGCTTCGACGAAATCCCAACTGGCGGCCGCTACAAACTGCCCCATGGCGCCGGAAGGCTTGCACCGCGCCGTCGGGTCGGCCTGGTCGAACCAGCGTTGTTCGGCTACGGCTCTTGCCCATGGCTGGAACGGAATTTCAGCCAACTCCCCCACGGTCCTAAAGCGCTCCCTCACGCCGGGCACTTCCCCCCCTCCGGGTCGGAGTCCATCCAACGCCCCCGGAGGCCTAAAGCGCTCGCCCGTCTCCAAAAACATTGCCCTGTCCCAAAGGCTAGGGCCTTGTCCCGGAATCGCGCCCATGATGGGTTTGCCATCCGGCCAGCGCGGAGTGGGCGGCGCGGCTTTGGGCGCGGCCTTGGGCGCGGCTTTGTCCGATGGGGCGTTACTCCGCTCCTGGGCGCCGCCCTGGGTGGAACCGGCCGTCAGCGCGAACGCCAACACGGCCGCTGCCGTCACTGCGAAAACGTAGTTCCTAGACAGAATCTTCACGATAGACCCCCTTCGATGGACCGGCTCATGACCGGTTGTCCACGCACAGGAAATACGGCAATTCTTCGCCGGGGATCCACTCCAGCGTCCAACTGCTTGTCCAGGGTCTGGTATACGCTCCCGGATCGTCGATCGTGACTTCGTACCGCATCGTCCTCATATCGACGCGCGTGAACCGTTCAAGCAGTCGAAGCTGTTCGGTATGCGGCAGGCCGCCGTTGTCGAACCAGAATCT
>JACQUA010000151.1 GCA_016210565.1 Chloroflexota bacterium | reverse complement strand
TTTTCCAGCACTTCGGCCTTGCCCCGGAAGACCAGGACGATGGCCCGCCGCGCCTGGCAGACATGTATTGGTTCGTAGTTCTGGTTCAGCACCAGGACGGGACTGTTTACCATTTTTGGATCGTACCGTTTGGGGATACCGGGTATTGTTGTGGCACCCGCAAATTATTCTATCCCAAAAGGACCGTAGCCGCAAGAAATATGACCGAGCCGGCGGGCGACGGCTACCGGCCCGGCGCTGTCATCGCCGACAAGAGCTTCAATACCTCGAGGGTCTGTTCCCTGAGTTCCTTAACGTCCTGCACTGAGGCGATAACCCTGCCGTGCACCGCGGGGTTCCTCAATCCCCGGAGGTGGGCGAGGTAACCGGGCATTTTGGAGAGCAGGAAATCCCTGACCGGTGCACTGTGGGCGCTGAAGAAATCTTTCAGATAGGCGTTGGAATCGGCTGCCCGCAACAGGCGTTCCAGGTCAAACAGGTCGCACCGGTCGGAGACCTCGATGTCCCCGGGCAGCACCCCCCTGGTGGTCCCCAGCCAGACGGTGGCCCGGCCCTGCCGGGCCTCGAGGAATTTCCTCAACGGCCCCATGATGCGCCTCTTCACTTCTGCTTCCACGGCGTTGGAATAGCCGGCGACGACCTCGCCCCAGGACCTCCGGCTCAGGGTCTCGTAGAGGTACTCGGCGTTGAACAGGGCGCCGCTGTTTGCCAGCTCTTTCAGCCACTCCCCCTGGGACCGGCACAGTTTTTCGGCCACCTTATCCGGGGTCTCGGGACGGGCATCGTTGATCATCCCGATGGTCAGCTCGCGGTCCTCCTGGACCAGGCGCCGGATTCTCTCCGAATGTCTCTGGATAATCGAGTCCACCAGGCTTGAGGGGAAGCCGGCCGCGGCGAACTGGGCCACTTCTTCGGCCTGGTCCAGCACGGTTACCGAGGTAGAATCGTCCTCCGCCAGTTCGTCCCAGCCCAGGCTGAGCCGTGGGAATTGCTTTGGCTTGATGCCGTGGATCCTGAGGCATTCTACCATCCCTCTCAATTCGTATAGCACCCGTTTGAAACTGTCATTCCTGGCGAGCGCCAGCAGTTGCCTGATAGCATTCAGGGCTTGATCCCATTCCTGGAGGAAGGTGTCCGCCAACACCTTCCCCAACAGGCAGTTGAGCCGCATTTTACGGGTCAGCGGGCCGGCCAGGGCCCGGGCATAGAGGCTGGCGCGGCCAGGCGACACCCCACCGTCACTTAATTCTTCGTCCAGGACGGCGATCCAGAACGCCGTTTCATGGTCAATGTCAATTTGGTCGAGGTCCTGCGCAGCCACAGGGTTGCCGCTGGCATCCTTCGGTACCGTTTGGCCTGGTCCCAGTAACAGGCGGCGTTTTGGGCCGGAAACGGGGCGCACGTCTTCCGTCCGGAAAACGAGGCGGAAATTTGTTGCATCATCGGCTTCAGAGACTAACAGGAAGTCTGAAGGGTCAAGGTAAACGGCGTGTGATCCTGGGTCAGGGCTGAAGTGAAACCGGTATGGAGGATGGGAGGGATCATCGCTTGTCTCTGCCACCTCCGGCAGCTCAGGAGCCTCGGTACCGGGCGGCCGATCGTACGTGAAGGAGTACTCCCACTCGTACACCGGCACGACCGTCGCACTTTCAGATTCCCAGTCCGCCGCCGGATTCACTTTTCTACGTTGAGACTTGAAAAAAGAAAACAGGAACTCAGAAGGCAGGAAACCTCTGGTCGCGGCCACGGCCATGAGGCCGAACAGGGCGATAAGCGACCCGCGCCTTTCCGGGTCGGAAGGGAGAACCAATTCTTCCCACAGGGCGTCAACCAGGTCGCGCTCTACCTGGGGCAAATCATCGCAACGTGACTCGTACACTTGCGCGGCCAGCCCGAACAATCCGTTTATTGCTTCCCGCGCCTCGTCCAGCCTGCCCTGCCTCCCCAATTCCAGGGCGTCCACCAGCATGGCAATGCGTTGGACCACGAAAAGCCCCCATGGGTCTTTCGGCTTTGGGGCACCGTCATTCATAGCGTTTCCTTTCATTCTGCCGGCATGTGGGGCTCAGCGCGGACATAGAGCCGGGCATTATCATTTGCTGAGGCGCGCTCACCGATCCCGGCCAGTTCTGGCCCTGCGGGTTTCCCGCGGGCCGATGGCCCGGGAGAGCGTGGATACCAGGAACTGGTTGAGGCTGACGCCCTCCCTTTCCGCCAGCTCGTCCAGTTTGCGGTGAAGGTCTCTCGGCACCCGGACATTAAACTTTCCGCTGTAGCGCCTCTGATCCCGGGGCAGTGGGATGTCCAGTCCATCTTCATAGGCCGACTCCAGCCAGAGCTGGCGAGCCTCTTCGACATTGTCGTAGGCTTCATCAAGTGTATCACCCTCGGAGACGCACCCGGGCAGGTCTCCAATCTCGGCCACGAATCCGCCTCCGGGCTCGGGCGTGATGGTGACCGGATATTTCAACCCTAGATAGTAGTCGAGCGGTTTACGTTCGGTAGTTGTTTTCATGTTGATTGCTCCAGATCCAGTCTCTTGATTATCCGGTCAACATAGCCGGGCTTGACGTATTTGGTTTTCTTGGGGATGACAACGGTTATAGGGTTCTCGCCCTTCTTGTGATAAACGTAATGGCTGCCCCGGCTCTTGTGGCGTTCGTAGCCGTGAAGAACGAGAAGTTTTTCGCAGTCTTCCACCGTGACATGCTTCTTGTCGGCGACGAATTTCTTGGTCAGCTTCTCCTCTTTCACGACGCCTATGGTACTATATATAGTGGCGCGGATCAATATCCTCGGAACGGCTGGAGCTGATTCAGCTCGAGAATTGCCCTGCTGTTCATTGAAGGAGATTGCAACGGTAAATCGCCACCATCCGGGTTTGCACCCTGTTATCGAAGTCTCCCACTGCCATCTCCTGGATACTGCTCCTGTCTCTGTCTCTATCTCTATCTCTATCTCTATCTCTATCTCTATCTCCTCTCTCTATCTGTGTTAAAATACCATGTCATGTCGCTCAAGAACCTGCGGCAGTTGGTCGCCGCCCTGGAAGCCGCCGGCGAGCTGCGCCGCATTGCCGCCGAAGTAGACCCCGCCCTGGAAATCGCTGA
>JACQUA010000016.1 GCA_016210565.1 Chloroflexota bacterium | reverse complement strand
TCGCTCCGCTGAGCGAACCGAGCGCAGCGAGCGCAGTCGAAGAATCCTTCGCTCCGCTCAGGACAAGTTCTTTGGAGGTGGGGCGCCGTACGAAAGACCCTTGGACTGCCCCTTCGCTTCGCTTAACTCATAGTAGAATAGCACAGCGGGCGGTTGCCGACCATGCCACAAAGCGGTGAATTTCGGAAGGAATGCTTTGCCCCTGCAGGTCACCGGTTTGAGTGACTCCGCACCAACCCATCGGGCTAGATTTATGCTTGGATTGCCCAGCGGGGCGCAGCGGCGAGGTTGGCTTGCCGGGGGCGGGCGCGCAGACCGCGCCCCTACGGCCTGAGGGGTTTAGTAGGGAGACTAAAGTTCCAGGTAGAACCGGTGGGTCCGCACAGCCGCCCACCTGAGGCTATCAGCTTTCAGCAGACAGCTTTCAGCCAGCCGTTTGGCCGACAAAGCTGATCGCTGTTTGCTGACCACTTCCCCCAGAGCTTAACCCACTCTAACTCTCCGTGCGGCGAGTCCCCGCCGTTTTCTCATGAGATAGTAAGCGGCAAAGCTGAGCGCCAGGCTGGCGATAACCGCCAGCGAGGTGGGGAGTTCGGGAATAGCGCTGGCGTTCACCGCGAAAGTGTCCTCGGCGATCTTCTGGGCGGCACTGAAGTCGTTGTAGTTCAGCGGCGGCGAGTAGGACTGGCTGGTGAGGACCGCTCTCCAGTCGCCGGCGGCGGATCCCACGAAGTTGCTGGGGATAAAAGTGGAGTCGGTGATTTCTCCGGCGGCGTCGGCCGAGGTATCCGTGGTCTTCAGCCACTGGCCGCCGCTGGCGCCCGCATCGTAGTAGGCGATGCGGTAGGCGCCACTGGCGGCCTGGCCGTTGCCCCGGATGTAGACAGGGGATCCGGCCACCGTGAAGTTATTACTCACCGCGCCGTAGCCGGAATCGCTGTAAGACTCCAGGGTATTCAACCTGAGGGCGATGATCCGGGCGTTCTTGATAAAAGCCTCGCGGGCGGAGTGCCCGGCGAAATTGGTCCTCCACTGTAATTTTATGGTCTGGGAGGAAGCCGCAAGACTGACCCGGACCGCGGCGAAGAAGGGCATGTACGCAGACGTCGAACGAGGCTTTATGGCCGCTTCGGCGTAGCTGGTCCCGTTGATGTCGAGATTGGCCCATCCTTCGTAAGCGGTGTTTTCGTTGGTGACAAAGGCCGAACCGATGACGAGGTAGACTCCGGCCACAGCGGGAGTGAAAGTGAGGGTGGTCATGTCCACATAAGTTATGGACTGGGTGGCGGTGGGTCCTTCGGTCACCGCATAGCTGTCTGCGCCCAGATCGGAGAGCAGCACCGCGCTGACCCTGGCGTTCTGCATGTTGGCTTCCCGTCCGCCCACTGCGCTCTGGCTGGCGTACTGAAGGGTGTAGGTCTGGGACCCGGCTGAGAGACTCGCCCTCTGCATCATGGCGTAGGGCCGGTATTGCAGCGCCGCCGGGCTCTCCTGTACCCCTTCGCCCTGGTCGGCGCTGGCGGTATCGATCACCCTGGCCTTGGTATAGTAGTTGGCGGCGCTGTTGGCCGTGTCGCCGGCGGCTATTATCAGGTAATTGGCCGAGCTGGAAGTAAAATTGAGGGTAACCTTGGCCGCGTAGCTGGTGCTCTGGTTGGTGGTATTGGATTCATCGATGGCGTTGGCGTAGTTGGCCACCTCGATGGCCGCGATGCGCGCTTTCTGTATGGCCGCCGTGCCGGAGCCGTTGCTGGTGTAGTACTGGATTTTGAAGGTGTAGGATGTTCCCCCGCTGAGGGTGACGATCTTCTGGGCGGCGAAGGGGACGTAGTAGTTGGCCATGTTGGGCTGGTAGTGGGTGATGGCCAGGGTTGTGGGGGTGGGGGTGGTCTGGAGGAGCTGGGCCCCGGTGACATAGGAGGCGCTGGAGTTGGCTATCAGGGCGCCGGCAATTACGAGGTAGTACTTACTGCCGCTGCCCCGGGGCGTGAAAGTGAGGGTGGTCTTGTCCTGGAACAAGACGGAGGTGGTGGTGGACGGGTCGTTGCTATCATCATCGGCGTAGTAGCGGCCGATGGTGTACGAGTCGGAAGGAGTCCCCGCCTTGGCCGCGCGCAGAGGGGTAGGGAGATAGACGCCGGCGGCCAGCGTCATCGCGGCGGCGATGCAGACCAGTTTTCTGAACACGGTGCTTCCATTGGCGCGCGGCGGCGCGGCGCCGGCCCGCGCTCGACATGTTTGTACAGGCATTGTATATCACGTCCTGGTGCTTTGCAAATGGCGGGGGCAGGAAGTAACGAATGAAGTGGTCCGAATGGCGCCCCGACTTGATCGGGGGCGAATGACGAATCAATCTGTCATACTTGGCCGGCCAAGCACCATGAAGCATGAAAATGGCTGCGCCATCTGTCATTCTGAGCGAAGCGAGCGTAGCGAGCGTAGTCGAAGAATCCTTCGCTTCG
>JACQUA010000168.1 GCA_016210565.1 Chloroflexota bacterium | reverse complement strand
GTGTTCATTCGAAGTTTCGCGGTTCGTGGCTCGCAGGCACGGTGGCCTGCGGTACCGGGTTGTGTTCATTCGTGGTTTCGCCAGTTGGTGGCTCCCAGGCACGGTGGCCTGCGGTACCGGGTTGTGTTCATTCGTGGTTTCGCGGTTCGTGGCTCGCAGGCACGGTGGCCTGCGGTACCGGGCTGCTTAGCCACCCTCCAGTTTGTAGCCGACGCCGTGGATGGTGGCGATGCGGCAACCACCCTCTTTTTCGCCCGGTGCCAGCTTCTGCCGCAGGTTCTTGACGTGGCTATCGATGGTCCGGTCATATCCCTCGTAGGCCACTCCCTGCACGGCGTCGAGGAGCTGCGCGCGGGTGAAGACCCTGCCCGGATGTTCGGCCATAGTAGAAAGGAGCTTGAACTCGGTATTTGTCAAGTCCACCCGGTTGCCGTGGCAGAAGATCTCGTGAGTGTCCAGGTCTACCCGTAGCGGCCCGACGGTGATCTGTTTGACCGGGTGGGCGGCGGAGCGGCGCAACACGGCTTTGACCCTGGCGACGACCTCGCGGGGGCTGAAGGGCTTGGTGATATAGTCATCCGCGCCAAGCTCCAGGCCGATGAGCTTGTCCGCATCTTCGGTCTTCGCGGTGAGCATGATGATGGGGACGCTGGAGTTGCGCCGGACCTGGCGGCAGACTTCAAGGCCGTCCATCTCGGGGAGCATCAGGTCCAGGATGATGAGGTCCGGATTTTCCCTTTGCACCAGTTCCAGGGCTTTCCGGCCATCGCCCGCGGTGACGGCCTGGTAGCCTTCCTTCTCCAGGTAAAGCTTGACCACTTCGACAATGCGCGGCTCGTCGTCCACGACTAGGATTTTGGCTTTAGACATGGCGGTTATTGCGGCGGTCGTTCTGTCCTTGACTATTATAACCGAAATGACGAATGACGATCCCCGACTTGATCGGGGACGAATGACGAATGACCACCGGTACCACAGGCCACCGTGCCTGTGAGTCGCGGTCCTCGTGACCAAGTTCGAATGACGAATGACCAAACGAATGACGAATGACGAAGTCCGAACGAGGAAACGCGGAGCAAAGGTCCATGCAGGTCTGGCAAGCGCCATTATGGTTTGAAGACGGCGCCGCACAGGCACGGAGGCCTGTGGTACCGGGTGGTGCGCGATGGCTGGTGGATAATACGCTGCGACGGTTGTGAGCGGTGGCGCACAGGCGGGGACGCACTGTGCCACCATTTGGAAACGGCAGGAGCCAGCGGTCAGGGGGGAGACTGACCGCTGGCTCTTGCGGAAGGGCGAATATTCAGTTGGAGGGTTTACCAGCCCCAGCCGCCGGGGGCTGCGCCACCCATCATCCCACCACCGGCGCCGCCCATCATTCCTCCGCCTCCCATCATGCCGCCTCCTGTGCCACCCATCATTCCACCTCCTGCGCCACCCATCATCCCACCTCCTGCGCCACCCATCATCCCACCTCCTGCGCCACCCATCATTCCACCGCCACCCATCATGCCGCCGTATCCCTGTCCGGGGGTAGTGGTGGTGGACGTCCGGTCGATGAAGGCGTTAGCCCGGGTGAGCACCTGCTGCAGGACAGTGTCGGCCTGGGCCTGGGTCAGATAGCCGTACTTTACACGGAGCTGGACCATGTCCTTCTCAGGGGCGATGACCGTATCCAGCAGGGCCTGGCGGGTGATATTCTTGGCCTGGGCGATCTGGGCCAGGGACTTGCCCTGTTGCAACTGGGTCCTCAGCTCTTCCGGGGTCAGTCCGAGGGATTTGGCGATCCTCTGCAACTCTGGACTGATGGAGGTCGTGGTGGTCCCGCCGCCAATCATGGGGCAATCGGCCGGAGCGATTTGGGGGACGGCTTCTGTAGCGGTCCCGGTGGATCCCAGGGTGGCCGCAACGGCCCTGGCCCCGAAGAATACGCTGAATGCCAGGACGACAGCGAGGGCTCCGAAAATAGCGATCTTTTTCATATGTTCTTGTCCTTTCTTCCAGAATTTGGTTGATTGCGTACGGGACCGTCACCCGGTCCCCCCGGTGCGATTAGCTGCTGGTTGATGCTCTATTCTTTTGTTCCTCCTTTTTCGTCCGTGTGGGCCGGCAGGTGGTCCAGAGGGGGCCGGTCTCCTGAGTCGTTTCATTTCTAGCTTTCACCAATATCATAATCCAGAAATGTGGAGAAATTATGAAGATGCGGTGGGGATTTTGTGGATGTTATCCCGAACCTTTTCAGGGGCGCGCGGGACGATCCCGACGAGTCGGGACGCCTGCGTCTTCGCTTTGCTCGGGACTCCGGCTCAGGGTGACAGGGCGTAGCGTCAGAGCCAGCGGTCACAGGCACAGTGGCCTGTGGTACCGGCGGTGGCGTCAGTTGCCGGGGAGGGCAATCCAGAACGGCGCGGCCCCTTTGTCGAAGGGAATCCGTTCGGTGACCAGTCGCGAAACGGCGTCGATGACCACTACCTGGTCGGCCAGACTCACCGCCACGTAGAGCAGCTTGCCATCGGGGGAGGCGCGCAGGCCGTGGGGTCCCGCCCCAACATCGACCCGGGCTACCAGTTGCAGGGTCTGAGCGCTGATGATGTTCACCAGGGGCGAACCGACTCCGGCCACATATACCCATTGACCGTCCGGCGATACGTCCACCCCGTGATGGCCGCGGGTCAGTGGGACGTAGCCGGTTACCTGGCGCGTTCTCGAATCAACTACCGCCAGCAGGTCGCTGTGGCGAAGGCTGACGAAAAGCCTCTGGCCGTCGGGGGTGATGTCCAGGTTGTGAGGCCCGTCCGGGACGCCTTCACTGCCCAGCGGAATGCGTTCCGTGATTGTCCGGCCAGCCAGATCGATTATCACAAGCTGGTCGTCTCCTTGCAGGGTGACATAGGCCAGCTTACCATCGGGAGAATAGACGATGTTGTGAGGCTCTTTGCCTACCGCGAGTGTTCCGGTTGGCCGGAAGGACGGCAACTCGATGAAGCTGACGGTCCCGTCTGCCTCGTTGGCCACCGTAGCCAGGCTGTTGTCCGGTGAGATATTGACTCCCCTGGGTACACCGCCGACATCGACAGCCGCGATCATCTGGCCGGAAGATGGGTCCAGGGCGTAAAGGCGGTTTTCGACGCTGCTGGTGGCCAGGAGGATGTTTCCTGAAGCAGTGATCGAGTTGTATTGCGTCGAAGGGGCAGTCGGCCAGGCTGGGCCGCCGATTCTGCTTACGGCCCCCGCCCCGGGCAGGGCGACGTAGACCTGTCGACCTGATGTCGTTGTTTCCGGCGGTCCAGCCGCGCATCCAGCTACGATGGCAATCAACGCCAGAGCAATAAGGTATGACATCTGTGTTCTCACCGCAAAGGCGCGGAGGGCGCCGTCCGTCGCGGGGCGAACCCGTCCCGACAAGTTGAGGACTCTCGCAAAGCGGAGTGTGTTCGCCCGCACGCGGGCAGACACATTCCACCCCTCTTGTCGTGGTGAGGCACGCAAAGGGCTTCCTTCTGGGCGATCCGCTGTGGCTGGTGGGGCAGATGCCATGAAGACCGAAAACAGCGGTTCACAGGCACGGCGACCTGTGGTACCAACGTGATCCCCGGCGTTCAGTAGTGGTCCGGGTTTCTACCTCCCCTTACCCGGGGTCGCTGTTTCCCGCCCGCGCTGTTCCGGTTCCTTTCCCTGCTCAGGCCCCCCTCTGCCCCGGTCATTCCCTCTTCCCCGGTCGTCCTGTTGTCCGGGCGCTGCTTCCCTGCCCCGGTCCCCAGCGCGTCCCCTCTCGGGATCGATCCGTGAGGCCAGCATCGAGCCGTCGGCCAGGGAAACAAACCTTACCCGGACATCCTCCCCCACCGCGAGGCCGGATTCAATTCGTGTAACTGCACTGATCTTGAAGGTCTTGCCGCCGATCACCCAGGCGCTGGCGCTCCTGGATTCTACCTTGCCGTTGAAGTCCCCCTCCCGGCTGGTACCCTGCCTGTCTTGCTGGATCCTGGTGGCGAGCATCGTTCCGTCGGTCATGGCGATGAACCGCACTCTGGCTTTCATGCCGGTGACAAGTTCCCGGTCTAACCTGGCAGCGGGGCTGACTTTGAAGGTGCGCCCGCCGATGACCCAGCTATCGGCGCCCATGGACTGAATGACGCCGCTAAAACGTTCCTCGGCTTCATCTGTCTGAATTTCTGTCGCCAGCGACGCCGCATCGGCCAGGGTTACGAACTCCACCCGGGCCTTGACGCCTACCATGAGTCCGTCGTCCAGCCTGGTGGCGGTATTGACCTTGAAGGTCCGCCCCCCAACGACCCAGCTATTTGTGCTGATGGACTGGACCACTCCGCTCAAGCGGTCCTGCGCCCTCTCGTTCTCGATCCTGGTTGCCAGCAGGGAACCGTCCGGCTGGATGGTGAACTGCACCCGGACCGGAGACCCGGCGGATAGCCCGGGGTCGATCCGCGTGGCCGGACTTATCTTGAAGGTCTGTCCCCCGATTACCCAGGCATCGGCGCCTGTTGTCTGGACGTTACCCTTGAAATCGTCCCTGTCTTCGTCGGTTTCGATTTCGGTTGCCAGCCGGGCGCCGTCGGCCAGGGTGACGAACTCCACTCTGGCGGTCACGCCGGTCGCCAGGCCGCCGTCGAGCCTCGTGTTGGCGTTGACCTTGAAGGTCTGCCCGCCGATAGTCCAGGATTCCTGACCGATGGACTGGATGACGCCGGTGGATTTTGAGTTTTCCCCCAGCCGCCGCACTTCTTCGAGCTTCCGAACGTTATTCCGGACAATATTCACCCTCAGCCGGACCTCATTGCCCACCAGTTGGCTCGCGGCAGACGCCGCCTGGGGGTCTTCTACGGTTATCCTTATGGTGTTCCCGTTGTCCTGCCTGACCACTACTTCCTTGCCCTCGACCGCTTGCAGCAGGCCCTGGATATCCTCCGTCGTCATCCCGGTGCAGGCAAGCAGCGCCAGCAGGCCGGTGAGAGCCACGGCAACGGCCGTTCTGAATGCCCATTTGTTTTTCATTGCTGCCTTCCTTTCTTGTTTCGCCGGGGCGGCAACCCGGGGCTACGCCGCCGCGATTCGGCAATATGATAGCACGCGACCCGTTAAATAGTCATAAAATGGCATGAAAAAACGTTGCGAATTCATAAAAAACGGCGCGTACCGAACCGGAAGCCGGCGAAAACGGAACATCCCGATGCAGCGGGAGACACCTTATGACCTTCTAACCTTATGAACTTTATGAACCTTACGAACCTTACGAACCGTCTACCGCTTCTCGCGTGTTGCCCCGCTCCAATGCAGAGGCGTATAATGTTTCTGAGAAAGGCACGGCAATAGCGACGAAGGGGGGCGTTTTCACCGCAGAGAACGCAATGGAACGCAAAGTGGGGTGCAGAGTAAATTGCGGACACGAAACGGTAGGTAGGGTGCTTTGGTCTCGAGCGTGTCCGCAGCGCTGGTTTTCTTTGTGCGCTTTGTGCCTTTGTGTGAGACTATTCATCATTATCTAGCGCCCTTGTGTTAGCTTAGAGGAATAGTTTTTGCGAATAATACTTTATACCGGCAAGGGAGGGGTGGGGAAAACGAGCGTGGCTGCGGCCACGGCTTTGAAGGCGTCCCGCATGGGTTACAAGACCATCGTCGTCAGCACCGATGCTGCCCACAGCCTGGCGGATTCCTTCGATAAACCGCTGGGATCGGAAGCCGTCGAGGTGGCGCGTAATCTGTGGGGCCAGGAGCCTGATATTGGGGACAGCATAAGGCAGCACTGGGGGACGGTGCAGGAATGGCTGTCGGCCATTATGGCGTGGCGGGGGATGAAGGGGATGATAGCCGAGGAGATGGCGGTCCTGCCCGGCATGGAAGAACTGACCAACCTCCTTTATATTACGGACTATTACAGCCGCGGGATTTATGATGTAATCGTGGTGGACTGCGCCCCGACCGGGGAGACCTTGCGGCTGCTCAGCTTTCCGGAAGTGCTCCACTGGTGGATGGAGAAGCTTTTCCCCATCGAGCGAAAAGCCGCCAGCCTCATCCGGCCCCTGGTGAAGAGGCTTTCTGATATTCCCATGCCGGAAGACAAGGTCTTTGCCGCCGCCGAAGACCTCTTCAACCAGATCGAGAAGATGCGGCAGCTCCTGACCGACAAAAAACTGTCCTCGGTGCGACTGGTGGTGAACCCCGAGAAGATGGTGATCAAGGAGGCGCAGCGCACCTATACCTATCTGAACCTGTATGGCTACCATACCGACCTGATCGTTTGCAACCGCGTTATCCCGGCCGAAGTCAAGGATGTCTACTTCGATTCGTGGAAGGAAATACAGAAGAGGCACCGGCAGACTATCGAGGAGGCCTTTGCTCCGGTGCCCATTCTCGACGTGCCTTTGTTCGGGAAGGAAGTTGTGGGACTGAAGATGCTCCAGGGGATGGGCGAAGCCATCTTTGGCGATGGGGATCCCACCGGGATATTCTTTGAGGGCAAGGCCCACGAAATAGAAAAGAGAGATGGCCACTACATTCTGGTGTTAGACCTGCCGTTTACATCCAGGGAAGAAATATCGGTCTTCCAGGCCGGGGATGAGCTCGTGGTCCAGGTGGGCAAATACAAGCGAAACATAATACTGCCCCGGTCCATGGTGGGGATGTCGGTGGTCGAGGCCATTTTCACCGACCACAGATTGAATATCAAATTCGAGCATAAGCCGCCGCATACGGGTGAGGCCGGCGAAGCGGTCAAACCCGCGGCCAGGACCAGGACCAGGACGCAGGAGGGCAAGAAATGAGCGAAAAGATCTTTGAAGTAGAGCATAGCGCCGGCGAGGAGCTGGTGGTGCGCATCCGGCCTCCCAAACTGAGCATGCTGAGCGATGAGACCAGGGAGCACATCCTGAGCGCCAGGAGAGAGATGTTGCTGGCCCTCCGCAGCGTGCTCGATGCCGCGATCGAGTATACCGAGAGCCAGGAAAAGGCTAAGGGCAAAGGGCGGAAGAAGATAGAAGTCCAGTAGAGACACGGACAGTAGCACGGGCATCTTGCCCGTGCTGCTCTGCCTGTGTCGTTTCGGCCCTGGCGGGCGGGCTGAAAGGGACGGGCAGGATGCCCGTCCTACTGCCCCTGCGGGGAAGCCAGGCGGCCAACCGGGGCGCATTGACTCCGGCGGCGGTGGGTGTATAATCGTGATATTCTAGCGGCCGGGTCGCTTTTTCCGACGCGGGTTTGATAACGTTTGTCGCATGGGCTTGTCTTAATACAAACGCAATAACAGTTGTCGCATGATGCGATTCGCTCCGATGCCGCAGCAGTTTGATTTATCAGACCCAGGGTCAGGGCTTGATGAATCAAGCCGCTACGGTTTCGGCCATGCGGCATTATTTGTTGCGTTGTCATTAATGTCACGAGTTGGTTAAACCGGGAGTGTGCACGGGAGACGAGATAACTCTGCCCCGCCGGCAGCTAGTGGGTGCGCATACTGTGAGTTGTCAAAGAGCCCTGAGCAAAGGTCTGTCCCTGTTCGTTGTGGTTGTCCTGGCTTTCAGCACCGCCCGGCCACAAACGTCTGTTCCCGGGTGGGGTGTGGCCAGCGCGGCGGGCCTCAAGGGGGATGTCACTGGCGACGGCTTCGTCAACGGGAAAGACGCCCTCAGACTCATGCGCATTGCGGAAGGTCTGACATCGGCCACACCGAATGATCTGGACTTGGGTGATGTCTACCCCTTTCCCGGCTCGGGAGGACGGACCACAGGCGACGGCCAGCTCACGAGGGAGGACGCCCTGCAGATTCTGAGGTATGCCGCCGGTCTGATCGCTTATTCTGAACTCGGTGGACAGTCGACCCCGCCCGTCATTGGGGAGCTGCGTCCGTCCAGCGGCAAAGCCAGCGACGAAGTCGTCATAGTCGGAGAACAGTTTATCGCCGGCCAGCCAGGGGAAAACGCCGTAGACTTCGGCGGCCTGCCGGCGGAGATCCTCAATGCCGGGGCTACCGAAATCAGGTCCCGGGTGCCGGCAGGCGCCGTGAGCGGCCCCGTCACCGTCAGGACACCGGGCGGCCGGTCTGTCAGCAATGGCGATTTTGTGGTTCCCGCCAGCCGCCCCATTCAAATGAACTTGCCTTCGGGTCTGAGTGCCGGCGCCTACACCATCGTAAACCGGTACGGTCAAGGCAGGCCCAATGCTAGTGGCCAGGCCTCGGTTCCCGCCAGTTCCGAAAGAGTTACCCTCAACACCGCCCTGCCCGTCGACGGCACGAAACGGACCTTCTTTTACGTGGATGCCCTGGAGTCGCCGCCGGGTGAAGCGGTGATTATGGATGCGGCGTCCACGGCAAAGGCCATCGTATTCCTCAGCCCATACCTTTTTACTTCCAGGTTGGAACGGGTCCAGACCCTTTTTGCCACTATGCGAGACGACCCGAAGGTGGTTGCCCTGGCCCAGGTGATTGCGCAGGTCTATCCTCAGGTCCCCAACCCGTTGGATGATTCCCGCATGGTCACCGCTTTGCGCGAAGCCATTATTTCGGTTGCCGGCAGGCTGCCCGCGGAATATTTCGTGACTTTGCGGGGCGCTATCCCGTCATCCAGGATGATGGGGATGCCGGGACAGAGTGGGGCGGCTGCTGCGAAAGCCTTGCCTCTGACGGGCGCAGCCCCTTTGACCCACGGCGATGCCGCACAACTTCCTCTTTATTGGAAACCCATCGATCCGAACATACTACAGTACTCGGCGGATTCACCCGGGAAGCTGAAGGTTGAACCTGCGGGGGAAAATCCCCTGGACTGGGTAGGGACAATATATAAACTGGACCCGACCCAGTTTTATCGCGGCCTGCAAAGCATAGACGAAGTTCCGACCATCCCCGGCGATGTCACTCTAACGAATGCCAACCTGTCTTTTCGCCGCCTGGCCGGGGAGGAACCGAAACTGGTTGTCCCTGCTTCACTGTTCTTCGACAACCTGGACCTGTTGGAAAAGGCCGTGGACCTCGTCACGGAGATTGTCAAAGAGGCGGCGCCCGGCCCCCCGGCGGCTGTTTCCCGGGTGGCCACCCTGGCATTCGACGGCGGCCACGACGGCGTCTACGAGGTGCGAATGGTCAACCCGGCTTTGATCTGGATGTGGGGATTTTTGGGGTCGGAATGGGGATTCATCCCGAACTCCCTGGGCCACGAGGACGCCCTGGATGCCCTGGAGGTGAATGTGATCATGGCAGTGCTGGATGGTCTCAATGTGCTGGTCGACATAGATGAAGTGGTGAGCAAGGAGTTCGTGATAGGTCTCTTCCAAAAAGCGAAGGACAAGATAAGGCAGGAGTTTCCCAACGGCCTGCAGAGATTGTCGGATGCCGCCTTCTGGACCGGCATGACCAGGGTGTTGTTGTTGACCTTGCTCGACGGAATGAAACTGGTTGCCGAAACCGCAGCGGGGAAATTCGCCGAAGATGATGCGATTGGCGCCCACATGTTGAGCGCCCTGTTCGATTTTACAGGGAAGATATCTAACTTCGGCCAGTTTGGAGAAAGGACCGCCTACCTGGCAACGGGCACGGGATTGGGGTTCGCAATGTCGCCGCTGGAATCCCTGATTTTGGTGGTGGGGGACCCTTTTTCGCCCAGGATAACCGGGTTCAGTCCCTTGGAAGGGGTGGTCGGGGATATGGTGACCATTACCGGGCAACGCTTTCGCGCCGCGCCGGGTGAGAATGTGGTGCAGGTTGGAGAATGGAATGCGGTGGTGAGGTCGGTGGTTGAATTCGACCCCGGCAACTTTCGTTTAACCGCCGAAGTTGCGGCGAATGCCAGGCCAGGAGAGTGGCGCATCTCGGTGGCCACCCCGGCGGGGAGGGGGCAGAGCCAGGGCGCGTTCCGGGTGAAGCGCAAGCCGGTGATTACCGGTGTAACTCCGGACCGGGGTTTTACACCCCGCTTTGATTTCCCTTCGGCTGGCCAGTCATTTCGCGGCACCAGGGTGGTGATTGAAGGCGCGGGGTTTGACCGTGATGCAGACGTGATAACCATGGGAGGGGTGCCGGTACCGAGGATCAAGATCAGCATTACGGAAAGCTCCTGGAGCAGGATAGTCCTGAACGTGCCCGACGGGGCCGCCAGCGGCCCGGTCGAGATAACCACTCCCGAGGGGTTGAAAGGCGCCGGGCCGCAGTTTACCGTACTTGGCCCGCCGGTGGTCCAGCAGAAGACCCTCAAGTCCGCCATCGGCGCCCTGCTGATCGTGCCGGTATCGAATCTGGGCGACAGCGCTGCCGAAGTCAGCGTAGAGCTGTCCAAAGATTCTTACAAAACCGCCCCGGCCGCACTTTTCGTTCACGGACGGGACCGCCTGGCCATCCGGGTCCCCCTGGCCATGCTCAACGGACAGGTCACCGTAATTACTCCCGCCGGGTCGGACAACGGCACGTTCTCTTTTTCGACCACCGAGAAAGCCTTCGCCGGGACCCTCCGGCCCAACCCCGGCAAAGACGACCTGGGCAGCGACCCCCGCCATCTCAGCCTCCGCGAGGCAGTCGCGGCCGCTGCCGGCGCTTACGTGCTCTGGGACGATGAGGATGATGAAGTCATCAGGTACAAGTCTTATGAAAGAAAGAATGCCGAAACGGGGGAAATATACTGGGTGGATGTGCTTCAAGAGGAGCCGCCGCTGCCGGCGCCGGGACCGGGGAAGGGGCATCTCGGCCACGAGTTCCGACGCTATTTCAAAGAAAGGCATTTCCTCGACGGGACAACGGACCGTATCGAAATCGGCGTCAAAGACCTCGATTCGAGCGCGGACCAGGATACCCTGCCCGAGGAGGCGGACATGCTGGAATCATCGATCCCGAACTACGTCCCCGGGGCCAATACCATCGACCGGTTACTGCTGGAACGCGGCGATGGCCTGCCTGGCAAGACGTATTTATTGACCATGCCCGGCGTCCTCAAGTTAGGATTGTTCGATGATGTGGACATGGCAGGCTCCTCCGGCAGGGCTGTGATTGACGCCACGGCCATGCCTGACGGCCAGGTCCTGTTCGAACTGAGGGATTCCAATGGCTTGATCAATGCCGAGATCCGGAACGCCCCTTCTGTCGCTATTCTCATGGGCGAAGGAGCGCACGACAACCTGGTCAAAAAAATAAGAATATCCGGCGTTAGAGGGACAGGCATCCAAATAGGCCCAGGGTCTTATGCCAACGAGGTTAACGGGTCAGAGATAGCGGGCATGAGGGTCGCCGGCATCCTCATTAGCGGGCAGGGGACCAACCGCAACAAGATCGTGGGGACGAGCATAGGCGGCTATCTGGAAGGACAGACCTACGTATTTGATGGAAGCGACACGGGGTGGGGAGTGGTAATCTCCGATGGCGCCAGCAACAATATGCTCGACGGTGGCTACTCCGGCGCTTATAATGCGTTTGTTACCGATAACCGACAGGGCGGCATTCTAATCACCGGTGTGGCGACCGACCACAACCAGGTCAGGGGATACAATATCGGTTTTGCAACCAGGGGCACCTACTCAACCGAGTCCTTCTCTGCGGGAAACGGCGGTGACGGCATCAGGATATCAGGAGGGGCCAAATACAACTACATCGGAGATTTGGGGGATATGCAGGGTTCCCCGGGTGGGGTGAGCCTCGGTTTTAACCAGGGGGACGGCCTGGTCATAACCGGCGCCGGCACCACCGACAATGTGGTTTACAGCATGTTTGCCCTGACCACCGGTGTCAGCTTCTTCGCCAGCCAGCCGGACCAGGGCAATGCCGGCAACGGGCTCCGGATTTCGGATGGCGCCAGCCGGAACCGCATAGAGAACTTCTTCAGCCAGAATAACGGCGGGTACGCCGTCCTCATCGAAGGACTGGGTACCGACAGCAACGTGGTTACGCAGGGCACTCTTGGCGGCAAGTCGCCCGGCCAGGGGGTAGCTTTGAAGGGGTTGGGGGGAGCAGCCATCCGGAATGGCGCCAAGGGGAACGAGGTGAGCCGTTGTATGATCGGCGGCACCACCGGCGATGCCGTTTTGGTGTCGAACGCCGGCGACCAGCAGCAACCGAATAAGGTCTGGAACAACACTATCGGGGCGTACAAGACGTGGAACCCCCAGACGCAACAGATGGATGAAGTCCAGTGGTCGGACGGACGGAGCGGTATCCGGCTGGAGGCGGGCGCCCGCTACAACGTTGTGGACATGAACCGGGTTAACTTCGAGCCAACGGGCATCGCCCTCACCGGCGCCGGCACCAACTCGAACAGGCTGAGATTCAACCGTCTCAAGAACAGCCAGTTTACGGGGATACTGCTCAGCGACACCGCTGATTCCAATTTCGTTGACAGCACCCTCGTATACAGGAGCGGCCAGGACGGGGTGGTGGTGGATAACGCTGACCGGACTTCTCTCTTGACCGTCCTGGTACGGGAGAGCGGCCGGGACGGCGTGGTCCTGGCCAACGGTTCCGATAATACAATAATAGATTCCCTGATACCGCCGGCCACGTTTGTACCTACGCCGGACCCATTTGAAATGCCTGAATCCCCCATTGATGTGAGCTGGACCGAGGTCAGCGGCGGTGTGCGGAACGGCATCGTGGTGGGCCCTTCGGCGCGCAACACCATTGTTCGCGGCGCCGCTATCTTCGGCAACAACGGTGGAGACGGGATTCTGGTCGTGGGGCCCAACACCTCCTCGGTCGAAATCACGGGGAACTATATCGGTGTATCCCGCTCGAAAGAAGGCGCCCTCGCTCGGGCCGGGAACCAGGGCAATGGGGTCCGCGTCTTCGGAGCCAGCGGCGTTCTGGTGGGCGGCGCCACCCGCGCCCAGGGCAATACCATTGCGGCCAATACCCTTTGGGGGGTGCGGCTCTGGGGGAGCTCGAACGTCCAGGTGCTCAACAATCTGATCGGGACCGACGTCGCGGGGAGTCAGCCCTGGGGCAACGGAGGTGGAATCAGTCTAGAGGATGCCTCTCTGACCGCTATAGGTGGGGCAGGCGCAGGCAATCTTATCTCAGGCAATTCGGGCAATGGAGTGGATATCAGCGGATCTGGCAGCCTGGAAATAACCGTCGTCAACAACTTCATCGGCGTCAACCTCGCCGGTGACGCCGCGTTGGGAAACACGGGAGATGGCATCAGGGCATCGGGCGGCGCTTCCAGGGTATTCATTGGAAGGGATTCCGATGGCTTCCGCAATGTTATTAGCGGCAACACCGGCAGCGGGATACACATTTTGCATTCAACCACCAGCAACCTGCGGGTAGAAGGCAATTTGATCGGCGCCGACGCCGCGGGGGGAACGGCCCTGGGAAACAAAGGTGGGGGGGTGTTGCTGGACAATGGAGCAACCAACATTCCCATCGGGCCGGGGAATACCATAAGCGGGAATGGGTTTTCCGGAATACTGGTGACCGGAGCGGGCACCAACTCCAACAGCATTTTTGGCAACTGGATCGGTTTGAACGGACGGCGGCAACCCCTGGGCAATCAGAGTAACGGCGTCAGCATAACGAACGGCGCTTCCCGGAACCGCCTGTACCGGAACTTCATCTGGAATAACGCCGGAGACGGCGTGTCGATATCCACCAATGCCGGTCGCAACACCGTCTCCGGCTCTTCGATTACCAGGAACGGGGGCCAGGGCATACGTCTGACCTCGGGCGGCAATTCCGAAATCCCTGCGCCATGGATAGTCTCGTCCCGCAGCGGGCTGATCCAGGGCCAGGTGGCGGATACCATCCCGGAAAGGAGCACCGTGGAGGTCTTCGCCGACTCCGAGGATGAGGGGATGCTTTCCCTCGGGACTACCCAGGTAAGCCGGGGCAATTTCATCCTCCGGGTGCCGGTTCCTGCGGGCGCCAGAGTTACCGCCCGGGTTACCACGGCCCCCGGCGATACCTCGCAGTTCGGCGGGCCCGGATTGCCCCGCCGTCCGCCCCCTGTTCCGCTCTCCCGCGGTCCGACAATGCTTCCGGAAAGCGTGATAGTTTACACCTCGAACTGGGGAGGCAATTCAGACATATTCGTGCAGGATAGCTTCGCGGACCAGGGGCGGCGCATTACTACGGCGCCCGAAGCGGATTACAGTCCTGCCCTGTCTCCCGACGGGAAGAAGATAGCCTTCGTGTCGGAGCGGGACGGCAATCCCGAAGTATACACCATGGGGGTGGATGGCTCAAACCCCCTCCGGGTCACTAACGTCCCGGCCCCGGACTACGACCCGGTCTGGTCCCCGGACGGGGGCAGTATCGCCTTTGTTTCGGAAAGGGATGGTAACCCCGAGATATACATCATGTCTGCCGGCGGCGCTACGCCCACCCGGCTTACGACTGACGCCGCCATAGACCGTTATCCAGCCTGGTCCCACGACGGGACGAGGATAGCCTTTGTTTCCTATCGCCCCGGCAACGCGGAGGTATATGTCCTGGATGTTGCCACCACCGCTGTTACCCGGCTCACCAACGAACCGGCCGCGGACTCTCAACCGGCGTGGTCGCCGGACGACCAGAGACTGGTCTTCGTATCGGAAAGGACGGGCAAACCGGAGCTACACATCATGAACCGGGATGGGACCGGCGTGACCCGCTTGACTGACAACCAGAGCGTCGAAGCCCATCCGGCGTGGCTCAACGGCGCAGAGTGGATCGCTTTCCAGTCCAACCTGGACGGGGCGCCCGAAATATACGCCATGACCTCGAACGGATTGGACCTGAGACGTCTCACCGTTACGTGGGGGACAAACACGGAACCTGATTGGGCGCCCAGGGGAGGCGCTGCGGGGCCGGGGAGTGTTCCCGGTGGCGGGACGCCGCCCGTCCAGGAGGCCGGCGCAGTCAACTCGGGCGCCGCCGCCCTGAAAGTGAGGATTGAGTCCAGGAAGGCCAGCCCCGGGGCCACGGTCTCCCTCGGGGTTACTGTGGACGGGGCTCAAAACCTGGGCAGTCTGGCCTTCTCCATCGCCTACGATGAGTCCAGGCTCAAATTGACCGGGGCCGCGCCGGGCGCAATGGTCCAGGTGAGCAATTCCCTGTTTGTTGTGAATCCCGAGACCTTTCCGAGCAGCGCCGGGTTCGTCCGGTTCAACATGGTCCGCGCCGCCGGGTTCAACGGTGCCGGGGAGATACTGAGACTGGCCTTCCAGGTAGACCCCGCGGCGAAGATGGGAGACGTCGGCATGACTTTCCAGATAGTGAATGCCTGTGACGTCAACGTCGCTGCCGTCCCGATTGCCTGGCAAAACGGGGTCTTGACCATTGACGCCGGCCTGGGCGGCGACGTCAATAAGGACCGGGTGGTGGATATCTTCGACCTGGCTCAGGTCGCTGCTGCTTTCAACGCCAGAGCGGGAGACAGCAGGTTCAATGCCAGCGCTGATGTCACCCGGGATGGCGCAATAGACATCCATGACCTGGTTGGGGTCGGGATGAACTTCGGCGCCGCGGCGCCATAGCCGTTACCCGGTGCTCAATTTCAGAACTTCGCGCAAAGATTCTTCGCTTCGCTCAGAATGACAAATGCCGCCGGCTGTCACCCGCCGAAGCCCTGAGTAAAGGGAAGGGGCAGTCGAAGGGTCTTTTCCCATCGGTGCGCATTCTTTGCAGTGAGGCGCTAGCCTCCGAGAAGCGCTCTGTACTCGGCGTAGCTGGAGACGCCGGAAACGGCCCGGGCGAATTCGCCCAGGGAACTGTACCGCTGGCGGAGCGAGGCCAGTTCACCGGCGATGGGGCTGGAGGAAGAGGGTGATTCGGAATAGCTGCCGTGAAAAGCAAAATAGGCCTGGTTTAGTTTCCGGATATAATAGCCCTGGCTGGCCAGGAACTGGCGGCGCTCTTCCATGAACCTCTCTGCCTGCTCGATCTCGCCTTTCGCCAGGTAGTCGTCTACCGCCAGGCGGATCTGCCTCATCTCCCGGTTGAAGTTGAAGCCCTGTGGCTCGGCGCCCGGGTCCTTTGCCCGCTTTCGCTCGTTTCTCGCCTGTTTTTTTTCGGGGAATATCCCGTAGGTCTTGAGGACCCTTCCTGCTACTTCTCCGCCGATGATGTCCGCGGTGCTTTCATTGAGGGTCAGCATTCTGTAGTCCGAGCCGTATTTCTGTCCCATCGGGCGCAGGAAGAGATAATGGTGGACCCACTCGTGGGCCGCGGCCCTGACGGTAAATTCCAGGTTGGATGAATCGGTCACCATGGCCGGGTAGGTAGCCACGCCGCCGATAGAGTCCACCACTGCCGAATGCCCCAGTTTCTCCTGTTTTTTTTCCAGCCCGGCTATCTCTTCAGGGGACAGCGTGGGCTTTAGCAACAAGGAGTCCTTTATTTCGATCTTCTCCCGGGGCGAAACGATCAAAACGTTGGGCAGCGGCGTCAGTTCGAAAGTGACCGGGGGGAAGAAGACCTCCAGGCGTGGGAATCCCCATTCCAGGTAGATGTCCGTCTCCATGATGGTATCGGATATCTGGCCCTCGATGATGGCCACTACCCGGCTCCTGACGGCGGCTCTCTGTCCGTTGACCTCCGCCAGTTCTTTCTTCACCGTTTCCGGGTCCCCGCCCTGACCCGGCTGGATCCGGTGCCGGTCCAGTTCTTGCTGCAAGCGGCGGGCGCGGTCGCCCAACCGGAAGTATTCCGCCACGGTTTGAATCTGGTCGGTCGCCGAGGCGGTGGCCACGGCGCCGCTATTGAAAAGCTGGTATTGCCACTTCTTCCACAGGTTCTCCAGTTCCCACCGGGCGATGCTGAAGTAGTAGGGCCTGGCGACGCCGAAGAAGCTATCGGCTTTGACCGGGGGAGAGGTCTGGGCAAAGAGCACAGCCAACATCAAGCCGAGGAAGACCCAGCGTCGTTTGCAGAAGACGAAAGCCTCTTTCAAATCAGTTGCCTCTAATCCAGCCTCTCGGAGTAATCAAGACGGTGAGAATTGGATTTCCGATAATCATGTTAGCCGAGATGGGGAGGCAAGTCAAATTCCGCTAGCCGTAGGGGCAGACACATGGGTCTGCCCGCCGGCGGGCGAACACACGGGTTAGCCCCTACGCGGCACGGCGCGCCGTGCCGCTACGGGTTCCGCCGACTGCCGACTTCTTCTGGGGTTGCGGCTAGTGTCGATAATGGGTTAGAATTAGCCCGACCTCACTACTAAGGGGGAAGCCTAATGGCCAACTACACAACCGAGCAAATTCGGAACGTGGTGCTCCTGTCTCACAGCGGCGCCGGGAAGACTTCGCTCACCGAGGCCATGCTCTTTTCGGCCGGGGTGATCAACAGGCTGGGGCGCGTGGAAGAAGGCACCACTGTCTCGGACTATGACCCCGATTCGATCAAGCGGAGGATAAGCATCAACCTCTCGCTGCTGCCGTGCCCGTGGAATGGCTCTAAGATCAACATGATCGACACTCCCGGCTATCCGGATTTCCTGGGGGAGGTCAAGGCGGGTATTCGGGTGGCCGACGCTGCGGTGACCGTGGTCTGCGCCGCTTCGGGCGTGGAGGTAGGTACCGAGCTGAGCTGGGGCCATGCCGAAGAAGCGAAGTTGCCCCGGCTGGTGCTGGTGAACAAGATGGACCGGGAAAACGCGGATTTCGCCCGAGTGCTGGCTGAAATCCAGAAGAAGCTGGGCAAAAAATGTGTGGCTATCCAGGTACCTATCGGCGCGCAGCAGGAGTTCCAGGGTGTGGTGGACATCATCGCGATGAAAGCCTACATGGCCTCAAAGGGGGAGGAGAGGGAAGTCCCGTCCGGCGTCAAGGCCCAGGCCGACTCCCTGCGGGAAAAGCTGGTGGAGGCCGTATCGGACGTTAGCGATGAAATAATGGCGAAATACCTGGACGGAAAAGAGGTCACCAGCGAAGAGATAAGAACGGCCCTGAAGAGGGCGGTGGCCGCCGGCGCTATCGTTCCGGTGCTGGTCGGCAGTGGTTTGCAGAACGTCGGAGTGTCCCTGTTGTTCCGGAATATCATCGATTATCTTCCTTCGCCGGCCGCGATGACGTATAAAACTACCGACCTCCAGAGCAAAAGCGAAATCGATGTCAAGGCTGATCCTTCGGCCCCGCTGTCCGCGCTGGTCTTCAAGACCAGCGCCGATCCGTATGTCGGCAAGTTGACCTATTTCCGCGTTTATTCGGGGATGATTTCAAGCAACTCCCAGGTCTTTAACAGCACCAAGAATGCCCAGGAACGCATCGGCCAGTTGTTCCTGGTGCGCGGCAAGACGCAGGAAACGGTGCCCCAGGTGATCGCCGGGGACATCGGCGGCGTGGCCAAGCTGGCCGCTACCAGCACCAACGATACGCTGAGCACCAAAGAAAGACCTTTGAGCCTGGCGGCGATCAAGTTCCCGCCGCCGGCTTACGGCGCGGCCATCTACCCGAAGACCAAAGCCGACCTGGACAAGCTCGGCCTGGTGCTGCCCCGGCTCGTCGAAGAAGATCCTACCCTCCATGTCAGGCGGGAGATGGATACCGCGGAGACGATCCTTTGGGGCCTGGGAGAAACCCAGATCGAAGTGGTGGCGGACAGGATGCAGCGGAAGTTCGGGGTGGAGATAAGGCGGGAGATTCCCAGGGTGCCCTACAAAGAGACCGTCACCGCCAAGGTGCAGGCCGAATACAGGCACAAGAAGCAGACCGGGGGACACGGGCAATTCGGCCATGTCTGGCTGGAACTGGAGCCGTTGAAGAGGGAATCCGGATTCGAGTTCACCGAAAGAATAGTTGGTGGTGTGATCCCCAAGAACTACATACCGGGGGTGGAAAAGGGCGTGATGGAGGCCAAGCAAGAGGGAGTGCTGGCCGGGTTCCCCGTGGTGGACGTAAGGGCAACGCTGTTCGACGGCAGTTTCCATCCGGTGGACTCCTCGGATATGTCATTCAAGATAGCGGGGCTCCAGGCCTTCAAAAAGGGGATGGCTGAGGCGGACCCGGTGCTCCTGGAGCCGGTGATGAAAATCAA
Source organism: Chloroflexota bacterium (assembly GCA_016210565.1). Lineage (GTDB taxonomy): Bacteria > Chloroflexota > Dehalococcoidia > JACQUA01 > JACQUA01 > JACQUA01. The sequence continues at coordinate 12,004 of JACQUA010000168.1, read as the reverse complement.
GGTGACTGTCCCGGACAATTATACAGGGGATATAATCAGCGACCTGAACACGAAGCGGGGGAGGGTGCTGGGTGTTTCGCCGCAGGGAGGAATCAGTGTCATCGAAGCGATGGCGCCGCTGGCCGAGGTGCAGCGGTATGCCGCCGACCTGAGGTCCATCACCCAGGGCCGGGGCGTCTACAGCATGGAGTTCGACCACTACGAGGAAGTGCCGTCATTCATAACTCAGAAGATAGTGGAAGCGCGCCGGGCGGAGAAGGCGGCGGAAAAGGCGTAAGGGGGGGGTGTGGCTGCAGGCTTTATGCCCGCGGGGGTGGGGACGGCCCGCAGCGCCCCCGATTTGTTGGGGTCGTTCTTGGCCGACCGCCATGGGTACGACACCCGTAAAGGGTGTCGGTACGGACCTACAAAGTTCGCCGGCAGCCGATGGCCGACAGCCCGTCAGCTATTTCCCCACCATCTCTTTGACCTTTTCCGTCAGGGCTGGGATGATCTGCTTATAGTCCCCCACCACGCCGAAGCAGGCGGCCTTGAAGATGTTGGCCTCGGGGTCTTTGTTGATGGCGACGATGTTCTTGGCGCCGGAACAGCCGGCCAGGTGCTGGCTGGCACCGGAAATGGCGACGGCGATATAAAGGTCGGGAGTAACGATCTTGCCGGTGAGTCCGACCTGTATGGTGGACGGCACCCATGCGTTGTCGCAGGGGGGACGGCTGGCCCCCACGGCCCCCCCCAGCAGCCTGGCCAGGACTTCAAGCTGTTTGAACCCCTCGGCGCTGCCGATCCCCCGGCCCCCCGTGACGATCACTTTGGCGTCTTCGAGTTTCACGCCGGTGACTTCTTCCTTGACCTTCTTGATGTATTTAGTCTTCATCCGGGCGGGGTCTAATGCCGCCGGGAATGCCACGATGTTGCCCTGCCTTGCCGGCGAGGCCTCGGCCGGGGCAAAGGCCTTGGAGCGGATGGTAGACATCTGAGGATAGGTCTTGTCCACGGCGAAAGTCGCCAGGGCATTGCCTCCGTAAACGGGCCTGGTCTGGAGCAAGGATTTCGTAGTGGCATCCACCTGGAGGTCGATGCAGTCGGTGGCCAGGGCTGTCCCCAGGCGGAAGGCCAGCCTGGGGGCGAGGTCACGCCCGATGGCTGTGTGGCCCAGGAGCAAAACCCTCGGCGATGTCTCTTTACATAATCTCCCCAACACTTCCAGGAATGGTTCTGTACAGAAATCGGCCAGCGCCGGGTCGTCTGTCGCGTAAACGGTATCCGCTCCCAGGGCCACGGCGCTCTTGGCCGTTTCGCCAAGTCCGGCGCCGAGGAGGGCGGCCGAGAGAGGCTCACCCAACTGGTTGGCGAGTTTCCGTCCGCAGCCAAGCAGTTCGCCCGTGATCGGGGACAGACCTCCGTTAACGATTTCACCCAGAATCAAGACGCCTTTAGGTTCAGCCATTTGCTTTTACTCCTGACTAATCCGGACAAGCCGGAACCGGAATCGACAATAGCTAGAGGTGAATGACGAATGCCAGACGAATGACGAAATTCGAATGACGAATCAGTGCTCAAAACCCGAATGTCAAAACGAGACTTACATTCGTCATTAGTCATTTGAATTTGATTCGCCATTCGGACTTCGGATTTCGTCATTTACCTTACTATATAACTTTGGCTTCCCGCAAACGTAGCGCCAGTTTGACGGCGGCATCGGCGGGGCTTTCCCCCTGGATTATCTCGCACTTGCCCTCGCGCACAGGCTGGAATAGTTTGACCAGCCTGGCGAGCCGTCCGGCGCTGCCCACCTTCGAGGCGTCGGCCCCGATGTCGGCAGCCTTCCAGATGACCGGCTGCTTTTTCGCGGCGCCCATAATACCCTTGAGAGTGGCAAAGCGGGCCTCGCCGAGCTCATTGCTCACCGTGATCAGCGCCGGAAGGCTGGTTTCGATAACTTCGTAACCATCGGACACTACCCGCTCGACGACCGCCTTGCTGTCCTGAATCTCCACTTTCCGGGCTATGGTGACGCTGGGTATGCCCAGGAACTCGGCAATCCCGGAGCCAACTTGGCCGGAGTCCCAGTCGGCAGCCTGCCGCCCACAAAAGATGAGGTCGAAGGCCCCGATCTTCTTGATGGCCTGGGAGAGGGCATAGGCCGTGGACCAGCTATCGCCGCCCTCGAACGCTGCGTCTTCCAGGATGACGAGGTCATCAGCGCCCATCGCCAGGGGCTTTTTGATGACATCGCGGGGAAGGCCCATGCCGAGACTGAGCACGGTGATCTTGCCTCCCTTTTTGTCTTTGACGCGGAGGGCCGCCTCTACTGCCTGCTCATCGAAGGGGCTTACCACCATGTTGACGCCCGCGGCGAGGGTCATCTTGTTGGCCGCGGTGTCTATTTTGAAGCTGGCCGGAGGCGCCTCGGGGTCCGGGACAAGCTTGACGCAAACAATAATGTTCAAGGCGGGGAGACCTCCTCTTTTGGAAAAATAGAAAGCGATGCGGAGAGCGCGATTTGACCTGTAAGAATTTACCATTAAACGGGCGTTAAGTCAAACTCGCAGCGGTTTTCAGATAGTCTGGCCGCTAGAGCAGGGCGGTTAACACACGGGCTTTGACAAGAAGGGGTTCCAGTCCGTTTCCCCATTGGAAAGCTGACCGTGTCCCACATTTCGGCTGGATACAGAGGGGCAGAGCTGTTGCGCCGACGCGGGGACTAACGTCACTCACGATCCAGGCGGACGCCGTCACAAACCGGTACCACCCCGATGCATCGGGGTGAGCGGTGAACCGGACCGCTGTCAATATATCTTTGTCACTGACCTCTAGCCCCCCGCACCCCGCAGCGGGCCAATGTCGATCGTCAGGAGGACAAATGCCTGCCGTGTCGAAAATCCATCCCGCACAGGCACGGTGGCCTGTGGTACCGGGTGAGTCCAGCACTCGAGATGTGGGTAAAGACGAGTCTGGAAAAGGCGGAGCCGGGCGCCCCGGGCGTTGGCGCGTGAATACCACTAGTACATTTGAATAGGCCCGGTCTAGGAACTAACACCTGCTTGAAGACCTTCATATTCGGCCGCTATTGGAGTAACTTTTGATGGTTCACCAAGAACCCTAATGTTGCGTTAGCATGATTCGGGCCAGCGTGCTACGGAAGGAGAGATCATGCGTGCCCGCTAGCTAGTTGGAACGTTGCAGAATGTGGTTCCCTTGTTCAGGGAAATGTCGCCATTGCTAACAAGAAAAGGGGGATTTTCTTGAGAATCAGAAGAATACTGACTTCTTTGGTGGCCGGGGGGCTGCTGGTATTCGCCGGCGCCGGTGTGACCGGCCCGGCCCAGTACGGAAGGCCCGCCGCCGCGGGCGTCTTTGCCGAGCCATTTCAGAACCCTGCGGTTGACGCCGATGGCGTCGCCGTGATCTCCGGGGGGATCAGCCGCTTCTTCGACTCCGGGGGGATTAGCCTGCCGGATGTCAGGACCACGGATTTCACGGAGGTCATCACCTATGATCCCGGCGCCGCCAGCATTCTCGGTGTCAGACCCGGACCAGGCGTGACCATCACTGCCAGTACCATTGACAATATCCTTGGAAGTGTGACCGTTACGGGCGCCTCGGCAGCGGGCGTGGCTGCTCCGGGGACACTGGCGTCTGCCGTCATCCGGTCTACGGGTAGGGCCAACCAGCCTTACACCGTCACCATCACCTTCTCATCTATTAACGGAGGCAGCATCAGTTCGTCTCCTGCCAGCGTCTCCTCCAGCTACCTGAGAGGCGATGCCAGGGCTGATGGCGCCGTTGACATGAGCGATGCGCTCTACATAGCCCAGTACCGGGTGGGTACCCGCATTGCGGGCGCGACCCTCGCTGATGTCAACCCGGTCAACGCCGCCAGCGTGCTGGCCGACGGCACGGCTTCCACAGGGGATACTATTAACACTGCGGATGCTCTCGCCATAGCCCAGTTCCGCGTCGGCATGAGAGACGCCAACTACGTTTTCACCAGCCCTCCCGCACCTACTCCGACGGCGACCCCGGCTGCTACTCCGAGTCCCAGCCCGTCACCGTCGCCGTCACCCAGCCCGTCACCGTCGCCGTCACCCAGCCCGTCGCCATCGCCGTCGCCCAGCCCGTCACCATTGCCGTCGCCCAGCCCGTCACCATCGCCGTCGCCCAGCCCGTCACCGTCGCCGTCACCCAGCCCGTCACCATCGCCGTCGCCCAGCCCATCCCCATCGCCATCACCATCACCGAGCCCGTCACCGTCACCGAGCCCGACCCCATCCGTGAATTCCCCCGCCCTTTACGCCACCTACTGCGCCTTGTGTCACGGGGCCAACCGCCAGGGCACGGCGCTCGGCCCGCGGGTCACGGCTTCGGCTCTTTCCGGAGATAGCATTACGAAAATCGCGGGGATCATAGCCAACGGGAAGGGTTCCATGCCTGGCTATTCTGGCATGATGACAGCGGATGAGATTACTGCCCTGGCCACCTGGCTGAAGAACACCCCTTAGATTGAAGGCGTCTGACCTACAGTTGCAGGCCATCGGCCGGCCAAGTGGGACAAAGGAGCTCGCGGATCGCCCGCGAGCTCCTTTGTTTTTGGCTTTGTTGCGGATAGTTCCCTGGCGTCTATTTGTTGGTTGTTCCAGGACCTGGTAACGGCAGGAGCCGGTCAGGAATGGAACCACGAACGCATGCTGTGAATGCGTAATAGGACGCTAGTTGCTGTGGCCTTATGTCCGTAGCGGTACCCGCTGGGGTGTCCGCAGGCGTTGGTGGTCAACCGGGGAATGGCAGGGGACCTTATGGACTGCTTGTAGGGACGCCACTTGTCTCCTTTGCCGGCCTTGCGGACTCCTGCATAGCGGAGCGGGTGTCCCCAAGCCCCGGCGGTCCGCCAGCGATTGTCCCCACTGGATCCTCATCTTTACCCACATCTCCAGGCGCTGGACACAGAGCATCTCTTGATGAGATGTGGGACATAGGCGTGGCCAATAAGATTGATTGTTCTAAGCGACGTTGCATCTAACCGGTAGCACAGGCTTCCCTATGTCACCGTCTCAAAGTTCAACTCTCGCAGGCACGGCGGCCTGCGGTACTGGCGCTCGGTGTCCAGCAGAAATGTGGGACATGATGAGCACTGGATCAGGGGTCTCTGCCGCGAAACTGTTCGACACAGAGCGCTCAGGAATTCTGATAGTATTGGCTTACACGGTTCTTTGTGTTCGTCGCACCTCTGCGGCCAACCCAAAAAAAGGGGAGCTTGCGGTCCAACCGCAAGCTCCCCTTTTTTGGTGCGTTTGTGCTGAAACGTGGGAATTACGGGGTTTTGATCCAGGTGGCTATGGCGTTGATCTGCGCTGAGGTGAGTCCGCTGGCGTAGCTGCGCATGGAACCGGTGGTCATGGAAGAAACCAACTGGTTGACTGTCCGGTTGTTGAAGTTGACTATGCCGCCGCTCTTGCCCGGGCCGTGGCAGGAGGCGCATCTCTGGGCATAGAGGGCCGCGCCGTCAATCACCGGCGCCGGGGTAGGTGTGGGTGGAGGTGGTGTAGGCGTGGGTGGCGCCGGGGTAGGCGTAGGTGGGACCGGCGTTGGAGTTGCCGTTGGCGGTGGGGTTGGGGTCGGTGTTGGGGGTGCGGGGGTCGGCGTCGGCGGCACCGGGGTAGGCGTGGGTGGCGCCGGTGTGGGTGTGGGTGTCGGTGACGGGTCGCTCTTTAGCCAGTTGACCAGGGCTTCGATTTCCGCCGGGGTGAAGGCTGCGGTGTAGGGGGCCATGGACCCCGTGGCCATCACAGATACCAGTTGGGCAGTGGTCCTGCCGGAAAGCGCAGAGGCCGTCAGCGGCGGGCCGAAGGCTGTCCCCTCCCGGTTGGCGCCGTGGCAGAAAGAGCAGTAGGGCGTGTACAGGGCCACGGCATCAATCACCGGCGGTGGCGTGGGCGTCGGTGTCGACGGAACGGGCGTAGGCGTAGGCGGCGCCTGAGTCGGAGTGGGAGTTGGCGCAGGCGGTTCCGGCGTGGGTGTCGGCGGCAGCGGCGTAGCTGTCGGCGCCGGAGTTGGCGTCGGTGTCGGGGGGACCGGAGTAGGCGTCGGCGGGACGGGCGTGGCCGTTGGGTTCGGTGTCGGCGTTGGGTTTGGCGGCGCCGGAGTCGGCGTGACTGGCGCTGGAGTAGGTGTCGGCGGTCGCGGTGTTTGCGTTGGTGATGGCCGTGGGGTTACCCTCCGGCGATCGTCATCATCCCTATCTCTGTCTTTGTCTCTGTCTTTTTTGTCTTTGTCCCGCAGTCCGCGGTCGTCGTCGCGGTCTTTGTCTTTTTTGTTCTTCTTATCTTTCTCGCGTTTTCGGTCTCCGTCTCTGTCGTCATCATCGTCATCATTGGCCTTCTCAAGGTCGCCCGCCAGCGGGGTCCTGTTGTCCACGGTGTGGGAAGCGCTCAGAGCCGGAACGGTGTTCCCGGGCTGCGAAGCCTGGACGTCAGGGCGCGCAATGAGCACGGTGCTGAGCAGCAACAAGACGCTGATGAATAATGCGGCGATTATTTTTCTCGTTTTCAAAATGCTTCCCCCTTCTTAATTGTATGTGATGATGCCAACACTCTGTCCCCATGGCCTCAGGGCAAAGGGACAAAAGTGGCCATGACCGCCTTATCCCAGTTGACGGGGACAATGATGGTGGAACTGCCGCCCGTGGCATTGCCGGCCCACTCCACGAATTGCCAGCCCGGGTATGGCGTGGCCGTCAGGGTGACTTCGGTCCCGTCATCGTAGATGCCGGTGCTGGGCGTCACGGTTCCGGCCCCGGAGGGATTTACCATCGTAGTCAGGTTGTAGAGCCGCACAAACCTGGCGGTTATTGCTTTGTCCGCATCCATGGTGACCGTGATCGTCCGCGTGGCACCCGAGGCGTCGCCCGACCAGGAATCAAAGCGGTAGCGGTCGGCGGGTCTGGCGGCCAGCGTGACCACGGTGCCACCCTCGAGGTGAAGTCCCGATGGGGAGGCATCGATGAAACCGGTCCCCGAAGTTTTGAGGCTGAGACGGTATTCGCCCTTGACAAACTCGGCGCCGATAGACTTCTGACGGTCCATGCTGATCGTGACAGGGTTCTGAACGCCCCAGGCGTCGCCTGTCCAGGATCTGAAGACGTAGCCCTTGTCGGGCACGGCTTTGGCGGTGACGGTTGCCCCGTGATCGTAGGCCTTGCCCGGTGGGGTCAGCGTAACGGTCCCTCCCGCCATGGGTTTCAAGTCCACCGGAAAGCTGAGTTTTTCGAATTCGGCTTGAATTCTCTTGTTGGAGTCCATAACGAAACTGGCCGAGTTCGAGGGGCTGAAGATGTCACCCGTCCAGCCGTTGAATTTGTAGCCGTTGCTCGGAGTGGCGTAAAGAGAGACTGAGGTCCCCTTCTCATAGCGGTTATCTTCGCTCGGTGGGTCTATGGCAACATTTCCCAACTCGGGGTTGGTGGTCCTGAGATTCAGCGTGAAGAACTGCGGCCGTGGCGTGGGCTCGGGGGTGGGAGGGGGTGGAGTGCGTGGCGCCAGGGCCGGCGAGGTCGGCGGTGTGAGCGATGGGGTGGGTGATGGCCTGGGGGCAACGGTCCTGCGGGGCGCCGGAGTCGCCGACGGGTCGAACATAGATGGCGTCGGCGGCGCGGAGACAGTCTTGCCTGAAGCCGGGGCATCCACCGGCCGTACCACGGTAGCTACTAACGCCCCGGCGAGGAACACGGCCAGCAGCGTCACAACTGAGATGATTGGTCGCTTGTTCATTCGGTCGTCTCCTTGGTCAATATTAGGGCTGGCGGAATGGCGAAATTAGAAGTCGAGACTTGCCAGAGTTACATATCTCACAGGCGCGGTGGCCTGTGGTACCGGGTGTATAGTCATTCCGGTTAGGGCGGCGTCGTCTTCAGGTATTGGGCCAGGGCGGATATCTGCGCCTGGGTGAGTATCGATGAATAACCGGGCATCGGCGGGACGCCGTTGGCGGTGGCCGCGATGATCTGGTTGACAGTCTTCCCGGCGAGAGCGGTGGTGGTCAGGGCCGAGGCAATCCCTCCCTGACGGTTGGCGCCGTGACACATGGCGCAATTGGCCGCGTACAGCACCGCCGCATTGATGCCGCTGGGGGGCGCCGGCGTGGGCGTCGGCGGCGCTGGTGTGGGTGTGGGCGGCGCCGGCGTGACAGTCGGTATTACCGCAGGGGGTGGTGTTGGAGTCGCCGCCGGAGGCGGCGAGGTGGGAATGACCACCGGCGGCGGGGGCGGCGCCGCGCCCCCTGGCTTGTGACAGATAAGGCAAAGGCTTTCCGGACGCCCGGCGTGGTTCCCCGGGAACGGGATAGGACCTCCCTGGCCGTGGCACGAGAGACAGCTACCGAGTCCGGAGGCCGGGTGGGGTACCGGCGATCCCTGCGCAATCGCTGATTGGGGCTGGGGCGACCCTCCCGGTTTGTGACATATCGTGCAGAGGCTTTCCGGGCGGCCGGTATGATCGGCCCGGAACGGCGCCGGTCCCGACTGACTGTGGCATGACAGGCAGCGAGACAGTCCAGTAGTCGAATGCCTTATTTCTGAGGCTGATGGGACAGCCGGCGCCGTGACCGGAAGTGGCGCCGCGGCCGGCTTGTGGCAGGCGCTGCAAGTATCGTTAGTGCTCCAGGGGTGGCCTTTCGAAAACGGACTGACGCCTGATGGCTGGTGACAGGAAAGGCAGTTTTCGAGCTTGTTGGTCGAATGGGGTATCGAACCGGCTTCGTCCGGCGGCCGGGCTGCCGGCAATGGTTTCGGGTTGGTCGACGGTTTATGGCAGGCGCTGCAGGTCTCGTCGGTGCTCCACGGATGGTCTCTGGAAATCGGGCTGGCGCCCGAGGGCAGGTGGCAACTGAGGCAGGTTTCCAACCTGCTGGTCGCATGCGGGAGCGCCCTGGCTTCCGCCGGGGGCCTGGCTGTGGGGAGTGGTTTGGGATTTCTCGCCGGCTGGTGACAGGCCGAACATGTCTCCTCGGTGCTCCACGGGTGGTCTTTAGAAAACGCGCTGGTCCCCGAGGGCTGATGGCAGGTGAGGCAGCTTTCGAGCTTGTTGGTCGGGTGGGGTACCGGGTTGGCTTCCACCGGCGGGTTGGATGCCGGGAGTGGTTTCAGATTCGCGGAGGCCTGGTGACAGGCCGCGCAGGTATCATCGGTACTCCACGGATGGTCGTTGGAAAACGGATTGGCCCCTCTGGGATTGTGGCAACTAAGGCAGGTTTCCAGTTTGCTGGTCGAATGCGGGATGGGTTTAGCCTCCTCGGGCAATCTGGATAGACTGATCCTCTCGAGCCTGGGTGCGGACTGGTGGCAGCTACCACAGGCGGCATTGGTGCTCCACGGATGGTCTGTCTTGAACGGGCGGGCGGACGCCGGGCTGTGGCACGACAGGCAGTTATCGAGCCGGTCAACCGGGTGCGAGGTCGCCGGGGCCAGGGGTGAGGCGCCCGGTTGAAGGGCATAGTGGCATGAGTTGCACTCCCCGGTAAGCCTCGACTCTGCCGGCCACGCGGTAATGGGGCGGATGGCAACGGCCTCGGGCGCATTCGCGACCGCCTGATTCGAGGCAGCTTGACCGCCGGCAGGCGCTCCGGCGCCCAGCGGCTGGAACGCCCGGGTGACGGTGGGTGCGTCAGAAACGGCGTTCAACTCATCTAACCGTACCAGTGTCCCGTGACACCGGAAGCAACCCGGGGAGTTGCGACGGATAGAAACATCATCAAAATCCATCTGCATATCCGCACCGGGCGGTTCATGCGTCGCGTGGTCGGGGTAGGTGTTCCAGTCGAGACCGTCAGGAAAGGTTGTGAGCCGGGCGACTTCTTTCAGCTTGCCTATGGCGCTGTCGATCGCCGCCCCCTTAGTCTCCACAACCCGGGGGAAATTGGCCCGGTAGAACTCTCTTATTTGCTCTGTCCTGGCGTAGGCCTCCTGGAGACTGGCATTTTGAGGGACCAGGGCATCCAGGGCCTCACGTTTGATGAAAGGGATGGCGGCATCAATGCTGCCGTCAGAAAGAGCTTTGTCAACCAGTTCATCGGGCGACCGGAACAGATGGGTCACGCGGTTGTGGCAGTCCATGCAGTCCATGAGGCGGACCTTGCTCCGGAAGCGCTCGGGGGTAATCTCCCTGATCTTGTTGGGGTTGACGTATTCGGTGACGTTGCCGCCGCCGTCATCAACAGCCACCCAGGCGATATCCAGGAGCTTATCGTCCACCGCCAGGTACCAGACCTTGCCGGCGCTGTGCCAGTGGATGCCGTTGGCCACCTCCTCCCTGCCCCCGCCGACCCTGAGCACCTGGGTGGTAATCTTTTTGGTGTTCGATTCGTCGGTATCGTAGGCCGTCCGAATCCGGGGCATATCCCCGAAGAACTTTTCGGCGGCGTGGCATTTCTCACAGGTCTGGCTCGACGGGCGGCGGTCCTTCAGCGGCGTGGGAATGGGCCGTTCATAGTTGCCGGTAATCGTTGGGAGGATATCGTTCAGTCCCCTGATTTTTGACCGGACCAGGTTGTAAGCGCCCGTTCCGACGTGGCAACCGGCGCAAGACACCTCGGAATGGGGGGACCCCTCAAAGGTGACAGCTTCGGCGTAGTGGACGTTGTGACAGCTAGTACAGAAGGCGGGAGAATCCACTACCTCCACCAGTTCATGGCCCCCCACCAGCATTATCGGGACCGCGGCGAGGAAACCGGCGAAAGGAATAGCCAGCAGGAACAGCTTCTTGTGAAGCATGATGTAGGCCATCAGCCGTTTCATTATTTGTTGCCCCCCGGGCATGGCGCAGTTCGCAAGGTGCTCCTTCCCATTTGCCAGGTTCAGAAGTTCCGAGGTGGCCGCGGCGCCGTGCGTCCTGTGAGACGATCGGCATGGCATCCCGTCCGCCGAAGCTTCCGGACATAGCTAGCACTAGATAAGATGCTGGCTGGCTTGCTGCTGGCCCGGAAGTTATGAAATGCAACAACCAAACCAGAAAACGATGGTGAACGGGTTTTGTTACACCTCTCTGGCGCAGAATGAAGACGACGTTAAAAGTTAACAGAGGCCAAGCCGCTTCTCAACCGTGAAAAGTACTCTTGCAAGGGGCGACTATAGGGGGGGTAGAAGGATCGTAGCGACACCCTCGTCCCGACGCCTCGCCCCGACACGTCGGGGTCGCGGTGCGGGGCGGGTGTCGAAATGACGGGCGGCCGGCGATGCCCGCGACAATACCCCTTGTGGGCGTTGAATGGATTCCCGCCTTTGCGGGAATGAGGGTTTTCGGCCGCCCTGTGATAAAATATCTCTGCGAAAGGGGACAACATGACAGACGCCGCCGGCCGCCCGGGAGCGGCAGAGCAGTTCAGTCCCGATCAGTTGCGGGAATATCACGAGAAGATAAAGCGCCATATCAAGCTGATGGAAAGAGTGTCCACCGACCTGGATGTGGTGGACATGGCTTACAAGCTGGGGAACTGGGTGGAGATGGCGGGCCTGGAAGGAGAGGAGGGGGAACAGAAGCTCTCCTGGTTGCTCACGGCTTTTGAGAGGATCATCGAAAGACATTTCATCTGGGAGGAGAAGCACCTCCTGCCCCGTTTTGACCGCCGGGGCGCCGCAGAGTTCTCACAAAGGCTGGCGAGGGAACACCAGGAATGTAGGCAGATGTTCAAGGCCCTGCACGGAAAAATCGCCGGCTTCGAACTGATGGGCGGCGGCGACCCGAAGAAGAAGAGCCGGGAAGAGGAAATCAAGTCCGATCTGCATAGCCTGTTGAGACAGGTGGAGGGGCATGCGATGGACGAGGAAGATGCCTTTTTCCTGGTGGACCATAATATTTAGTCAATTTGACGCTGCGGATTGGCTCGAACTATAATGAGGTTTCAGGTGAGACGCGGGCTCGTAGCTCAGGGGTTAGAGCGGTCGGCTCATAACCGATTGGTCGCAGGTTCGAACTCGGCCTTACGGCCAGTATCAGCTACGGCCCAAACATGGCAC